>NZ_JASDCR010000003.1:0-194779 GCF_030407795.1 Psychrobacter sp. APC 3279
TTAATTCTCGCCCATTGGTCATCTCGTAGGGCATGGCGTCTTGTCATGAGGGTTTTACTCAGATTGCTAAATATAGAGTTACTATAGCTTATTCTAAAATAACTGTGCTAATTGATGACACGCCCTAGTCTAGCAAGTTTTAAGTTTGCATAAGTTATCTAACAGATATAAAAAAGCCCCTATCTACTTAAGATAAGGGCTTTTTCAGGTAAGAGCTTGCTTTAATAGCATTTCAGTATATAGCTAATAATTTTCCATAACTAACGATTAGATTTTACCATGACACTGCTTGTATTTAAGACCTGATCCACAAGGACACGCTGCATTACGACTGATATTCATACCTGCATATGGGTTTGGTTCATTAGCATTACTACCATTACCTGCTATAGCAGCACCAACGCCAGCTGCCGCAGCACCGCTGTTTAGAGTGCGGCTTTGTGGTTGCGGCTGAGCAGCTGAACCACTCGCATTGCTATCCAAGTTATCTACATCGTCATGCTCAAACTGCATTTGCATATGGGCAGCGTTCTCACGTTGCTGAATTTCTAATGCTTCCAGCTCTTCCTTGGTTGGGATATGAACACGTGATAAGTCTTGTACAGTCTCAGACTTAATTGCACCAAGCATCATTTGGAACAATTCAAACGACTCACGCTTGTATTCCTGCTCAGGGTTTTTCTGTGCATAACCCCGCAGATGAATACCTTTGCGTAGCTGATCCATTTGCGTTAAATGCTCTTTCCAATGCTTATCTAGACTCTGTAGCATGAAATGACGCTCAAGCTGAGCGGCGTCTTTTTCATCCATCTGCTCACGGCGACTGTGATAACGATCTATCGCCGTTTGAACGATTTTCTCACGCAGCCCTTCTTCATCCAGACGACGATCTTCATCCAACCAATCATTAATCGGCATCGAGATTTTGAATTCGTCTTCTAACTCGTCTTCTAAGCCGTCAATATTCCACTGATCATCAATAGATCCAGGTGGAATAAACTGATTGATCATCGCGTTATACACTTCATGATGCATCACTTCGATGGCTTCTAATAAGTCCATTTCTGCTAATAAATCATCACGCTGACCATAGATAACTTTACGCTGCTCATTGGCAACATCATCATATTTCAGTAGGTTTTTACGAGCATCAAAATCGCGACTCTCAACTTTGCCTTGCGCATTTTCGATCGATTTAGAGACCATTTTATGTTCGATGGCTTCATCTTCTTTGAGGCCCATCGCACGCATCATATTGACCACGCGATCGCCTGCGAAGATACGCATCAGATCATCTTCAAGCGATAGGAAGAAGCGTGACATACCAGGGTCACCCTGACGACCAGCACGACCACGTAGCTGGTTATCGATACGGCGTGACTCATGGCGCTCAGAGCCGATAATATGTAAACCACCAGCTGCTACGACTTGGTCATGTTTGACTTGCCATTGAGATTTTAGACGCTGCATCTCTTCTGGACTCACCGCATCGATATCTTCGATAAACGACTGCCAGTTACCACCAAGGATAATATCCGTACCACGGCCCGCCATGTTGGTGGCGATCGTGACTGATTTTGGGCTACCTGCCTGTGCGATAATTTCTGCTTCACGCTCATGCTGCTTGGCGTTTAGGACGTTATGTTTGACGCCCTCTTGGTCGAGCAAGTAAGACAATTCTTCACTGGCCTCAATCGTCGCTGTACCAACCAGTACTGGCGCGCCCTTGGCTTGAATTTCTTTAATTTCGCGAATGATGCCTTTGTATTTGCCTAACTTGGTTAAGAAAATCTGGTCATCCATATCGATACGAGCAATCGGCTCATGCGTTGGAATGACAATAACATCTAGATCGTAAGTAGATTTGAATTCGGCAGCTTCAGTATCAGCGGTACCCGTCATACCGGACAATTTGTCATATAGACGGAAATAGTTCTGGAATGTCGTGGTGGCAAGCGTTTGGTTCTCTGCTTGGATCTCAACGTTTTCTTTCGCTTCTACTGCTTGATGCAAGCCTTCTGACCAACGACGACCAGGCATAGTACGGCCTGTATTTTCATCAACGATGACCACTTCGCCTTCATCGACAATATAGTGAACGTTTTTGACAAATACGTGATGCGCACGGATGGCAGCTTGAACGTGAGCCAGAAGTGGCAGACGACTTGGGCTATATAAGCTTTCATTTTCACCCAGCTCGCCCACTTCGATTAAGAAGCGCTCGATTTTTTCGTAGCCTTTTTCACTGATCTCAATCTGGCGATTTTTTTCATCAATCCAGAAGTCTTCTTCTTCGTTGTTCTTGTTTGCTTCTTCATCTTTTGAACGAATCAGCACAGGAATAATCGTATTAATCAGCGCGTACATGCGTGATGAATCTTCAGCTTGACCCGAAATAATAAGCGGCGTACGAGCTTCATCAATCAAGATTGAGTCAATTTCATCGATAATACAAAAGTTTAGCGGGCGCTGTTTTTTCTCAGCAAGACTAAACACCATGTTATCGCGCAGATAATCGAAGCCGTACTCGTTATTGGTACCATAGGTAATGTCGGCTTGATAAGCTTCGATTTTTTCTTGTGGCGGCTGCTGTGAGTAAATCACACCAACAGTCATACCCAAAAATCCGAACAACGGACGGTTCAGCTCAGCATCACGTGCAGCCAAATAATCGTTAACCGTGACCAGATGAACCCCTTTGCCGCTGATCGCATTTAGGTACATGGCCAAGGTTCCCATTAGGGTCTTACCTTCACCAGTTTTCATCTCAGCGATTTTACCTTCGTGCAAGGTGATACCACCGATCAGCTGCACGTCATAGTGACGCATGCCATTAACACGTAACGATGCTTCGCGGCAGACAGCAAACGCCTCTGGCAATAATGCATCTAAGCTTTCGCCTTTTTGATGTCTGGCTTTAAATTCTTCAGTTTTTTGTTGTAGTTGCTCATCAGACAGGGCTTGTATTTCAGCCTCTCGTGCGTTGATCTTGCTGACCACTTTACGCATGCGTTTTAATTCGCGGTCATTTTTGGTGCCAACCACACTGCCTATAATCTTTGATAACATAATTTTTTGACCTATGGAATATTCGATAATTAGTGCGCATTAGCCAAAGCTTAGCTCTCTGCCTTGTCATCACCCGACTAAGTACTACCTAATTTAGTATCGCCCAATTAAGTGTGCCGTCATTATATATGGTTATGACGCTGATGGATACAAGGGCAACGAGTAGATATTTGCCACAGTAAAAACCTAGTAGGACGTGTTAAAATAGCGAATACCTTCTTAAATTTCTTAGCTTTTTTAGCGACTTTATTTATTTTTTACATTTTGATTTTTATAAGCTTGCTACCACTGCATCTTGGCTCAGAATTTGTCGTTAAGCCATTTATCTACAAGTGATTGGCTTATTGATAAAGCCAAAGCTCAAAGCTATACATCAAACTCATATATAAGAAAAATAACCCTTTAGTACCCCTATCACAAAATACTCATTACCACTCATTAAAGCACTATAAGAGACTCTGCATGACCGTAAAGCCATCTGGACAAAATCAGTCGTCAAATCCTAATCCATCAGAAAAACCCTTATCAAAACAAGAGAGCTCTGACTGCTTAAGTATAGGCGATGCCGTCTATAACCTAGCAGACCATACGCCGATGATGGTGCAATATCTAACCATGAAAGCCAACTATCCACAAGCATTGCTCTTGTACCGGATGGGTGACTTCTATGAGCTGTTCTTTGACGATGCTAAGCGTGCGGCGCAGATACTGGATATCACATTAACGCGCCGTGGTACGGATAAGGCAGGCAACACGATAGCCATGGCAGGTGTGCCGTTTCATGCAGCCGATAGCTATATGGCACGCTTGATCGCTGCTGGTCAGACAGTGGTTGTATGCGAACAAATTGACGAGTCGACAACTGGCAACGCTGATAATAAGTCTAATGTCCCTGCGATGGGCGACAAGCAAAAGAAAGACAAAAGCAAATCTGCTGCTGGTAGCATCATGCGCCGTGAAGTGGTTAAAACGCTTACCGCAGGTACTATTACTGATGACGCACTGATTGCCCCCAACCATACGCCGACTGTGGTCGCCATCGATATTGCGATTGTGAAAACGCAAGACAATATCCAGACGTTACAAGCAGCCGTTAGCCAGATGGATTTGGCTGCAGGTACACTGACTACCCAGACACTGATAGCAGATAAAAACGATATAGATCATCTGCAAACTCAAATGCTTACTGTATTAGCACGTTTTGCGCCCAGTGAATGCATCATTAGTGAAGCGCTTATTGATAGCGTTGGCGGCAGCACTGGAAGCACTGATTCAGAGTGGCTACTGTGGTTACGACGAAATTTGGACTGCCCTATTATAGAAGTGGCTGCCAATGATTTTCATCGTGGGCACGCTAATGACACGCTTTGTCAGCAGTTTGAGGTTCAGCGTCTCGATGGGTTGGGCATTGCTGAGGCTCCACTTGCGCAAACCAGCTGCGCTGCACTTATCCACTATGCCCGTCAGACTCAACAACGCCACGTGCCTCAAGTCAACCAACTCATTGTTGAGTACAGCGATGACTACCTAATTATCGATGCCAATAGCCAGCAAAATCTCGAGCTATTTACCCCAGTTAGTAGCAATGGCACTTCTTTGATATCTGTGCTGAATCATTGTCAGACTCCGATGGGTAAACGCCTACTTGTGCAGCAAATGAAACGTCCACTGCGTCAGCATTCACGTATCACTATGCGTCTAGATGCGATAACTTGTTTGCTAAACCCAGAGAGTGACTCAATTGAGTCAAAACAAGATATAAAAGATAGCTTACTGGTTACACGTTTACGAGAAACGCTGAATACTATTGGCGATATTGAGCGAATCAGCAGTCGAATCGGGCTAATGAGTGCCAAACCTCGTGACTTACGTAAGCTTGCCGATGGTATCGCTAGTAGCGCACAGCTGACTACTCTATTGACAACATCTGGTATCAGTCATGAAGACGCTGGCCTGCTACCAATGCTAATGCAGCAATTGCCAGCTCAGTTACCTGCTGTTCAATCTGTCGCCGAATTAATCGAGCGCGCTATTGTCATTGAACCACCTGCGCATATCCGCGATGGAGGAATGCTGGCAGCGGGCTTTGATGAAGAATTTGATCGCCTTACTCATTTGCATGACAATATTCAATCGACGCTAGACGAGATGGTCGAGCGTGCCCGTCAAGACAATCAATTACCGAGTCTAAAAGTCGGCTTTAATAAAGTTAGCGGTTTCTATTTTGAATTGCCCAAAATGCAGGCGAAGAATGCCCCTGCCCACTTTATCCGTCGGCAAACGCTTAAAAGCAGCGAGCGCTTTATCACTGATGAGCTAAAGGAAGTCGAGACAGAGTACCTAAGTGCCCAGTCCTTGGCGTTGGCTCGTGAAAAACAGCTATATCAAGAGCTGCTCACTCAATTAAACCAACATTTGGCTGAACTACAACAGCTTAGCGCGGCTATCGCCCAACTAGATGTGCTAAGCAATTGGGCCCAGCTTGCCATGACGTATAACTGGCAGCGCCCAATCATGGGGCTACATACAAAAGACCAAAGCGAATCGGTGACCAAAAATCAAACCAACATTGATATTCGTCAAGGTCGTCACGTTGTGGTTGAAGCGGCATTAAATCAAACCAACGCCAACAGTAGAAACGGTAATTCCTTAAGTACAAACTACTTTGTCGCCAATGACTGTGCATTAGGTAGTGATGAGCATGCTGAAAGACTGCTTCTGATTACCGGTCCTAATATGGGTGGAAAATCGACCTATATGCGCCAGACCGCGCTGATTGTACTGCTCGCACATTGCGGCAGCTTTGTGCCAGCAGCTAGTGCGCATATTGGTGATATCGACCGCATCTTTACGCGTATTGGTTCAGCTGATGACTTGGCAGGTGGCAAATCGACCTTTATGGTAGAGATGATTGAGACGGCCAATATCTTAAATCAAGCAACGAATAAATCACTGGTATTAATGGACGAAGTCGGTCGCGGTACTGCCACCACTGACGGTTTGGCCATCGCCCATGCCTGTGTCAATCGCCTAGTCGAGATTGGCTGCCTGACGTTATTTGCCACTCACTATTTTGAGCTGACCCAATTAACGAATGATATTGGCAAGCATCATACCGATATCCGTAACGTTCATGTAGCAGCTAGTGAAGTCGATGGTCAATTATTGTTATTGCATCAAATTAAAGATGGCGCAGCGAGTTCTAGCTTTGGGCTGCATGTCGCAAAAATGGCTGGTATTCCCACTCAAGTGCTAGAGGATGCTAAGCACTATTTAGCAGACAACTTACAGTCAGACCATTTAACCGTAGATAAAGCAAAAACTGTTGATGATAAAAATGAATTAGCTAAGTCAGTAAAGGATAAACGGCAAGAAAGTTATAGTGATACTACTCTAGATCAAGAAATAACTCATACTGCTCAAGCGACAGACATAATGGACAATTTAAAACAAAATCAGCTATTTAGCCTACAAGATGAGCTAAGCATGATTGATCCTGATAGTCTGACACCTAAGCAGGCGCATGATTTACTTTATCATTTGAAGAAAATCATTAGTCATTAAAGGGAATTGTCAAATCGTAGTAAAGGCGCTAAAATACGCTTTATTTTCGACTATTCTATTTAGCCAAAAGCCAAATCAATAACAGGTAGACATCACTATGACCTTTGTCGTTACAGATAACTGCATTCTTTGCAAATACACCGACTGTGTAGAAGTCTGTCCTGTGGACTGCTTTTATGAAGGCCCAAACTTTCTTGTCATCGATCCTGATGAGTGTATCGATTGCGCACTATGCGAGCCTGAATGTCCTGCCAATGCGATATTCTCAGAAGACGAGGTGCCGAAGGGGCAAGAGATATTTACTCAACTAAATGAAGAGTTGGCACAAAAATGGCCAAACATCACTGAGATGAAAGAGCAAATGCCAGAAGCCGCGAAATGGGATGGCGTGGAAGGTAAGATTCAGTATTTAGAGAAATAGGCTTTACTTTAAATTACTTAATATCTAGATAAATGAAAACCCCATCTAAGAGCGATATGCTATTAGATGGGGTTTTTATTGACAGTCTTGAGGTAAATAAAACTTTGATATGCCAGTAGACGCTGTGCAATGCCACTTACCATTTGCTGTTAAATTAAGACTTATATATTCATTTGATAGATAACTGAGATTTTGAATTTGACAAGTAACTGCATTAGGGGTAACAGCATCTGCATTAGGTGGTATCACACTAAACTGACAGTGCTTAGATTTTTCACCTACATTTAATCCAGTAGGACTGAATGCAGTTACTCCTGCCCCTTCATTCATTAACATCTGATACGGCGTTCGAAAATTATTAATCTCTTGATAAATAGTCATTATCTGTGTTTTTCGTATATGTGTCTGATAACCAACCATACTGATTGCTGCTAAAATACTGATAATAGCAACAGCAATCATTATTTCGATTAACGTAAACCCTGACTGTGACAACGGAATGCGGTTTGTATTCGATGACTCCATATCAAACAACCTCTTACGTTATAGGCTCTTAATGTGCTAGTTGTACTAACACGTATTTTAGATATAAAAAAAGCCAAACATCATGCTTGGCTTTTTTTATTTGCAGACTTTTATGAGTCGATATTAGCTTCTTAAGCTACAAGTGTTTGGACGTACAGCGTCTACTAGGTTTGATTTGCAATCCCATGCACCAGAATCAGGGTTGTAGACAAAATCAACTTCTTTACTAGCGATTCTATCATTTAAGCCATCACCCTTAGGTTTAAACACTGCAGTTAAAGTACAAATGTTATTGTCGACACTGCTAGTAATGTTATTCACGTATTTGCCGCTTAGAGTAAAACCATTTGCTGCTGCTAAAGCACCAGCTGGCTTTGCCGGTACATATCCGGGCTGACCTTCAGTTCCTTCAGCTGGTACAGCAGCGGCCGTACTACAAGCTGTATCTATACCAGAGGTAGCTGCGATATCGACGATACGTGTCTTTAAGCCACCTAGTAGAGTGATAGCTTCTGCTGCTTGCGCACGAGCGGTGTAATTCTGATATGCAGGTAAAGCAATCGCCGCCAAGATACCGATGATGGCAACCACGATCATTAGTTCGATTAAGGTAAAACCTTTTTGAGCGTTCATAGACATGTCCTTTTGGATAATATGGCAATAGAATTATTATCTAACTGCCAGCTATAAATATAATGTTTTTCTTACTATAGATGTTGCAGATAGTGTGCCAACATCAAAATCATCCTCATTTTACTTAAAAAATATCCTACAAACGCTTCAACTTGTTTTTGAAACCATTTAATGTCTTTTTTTATCGTTAATAGCGCTCAATGTTACCCTTAGTCTGCTGAAAATTGTCAATCATGTTTGTCTTTAACAACAAAAAGTAACTGACTGTGACAATTTTTGTCAGCACATTCATTTAGGTCTTTTATCACTTATTCCATTCATCGCTACTACCGCATTTTTTGATGGAGTCTACTATACGACATTTCTCGCCCTCACTATCCAAGGTCAATCTACCATCACTTGCCATACGCTGACCTGTCACTGGTGTGGCTATAATCGTCCATTCACGGCCTCCTAATGTACCCGTGCTTGTAGTCCAGTCTGTCTCTCCCCATGACCCTGTACCTACTGTCACTGTATATAACGCAGCACCCGAAACAGGAAAATTTGTACTACCGTCAGTAGCAACAGTAGATGAAAATATAGAGGAAAGTGGCACTCTATCATAGCGCTGATAGTTGATCTTATTTGACTCAATGCGACTGGCTATTTGATGCATTTCACTCATCATATCCGCACGATTGGTTCGCTCAATGTATCCTTGATAACTCGGGTAAGCAATAGCTGCCAAAACACCGATGATAGCAACCACTATCATCAGCTCTATCAGTGTAAATCCTTTCTGATTAACAGGCTCAACTGATACATTCTCTAATGATGCCGTATTTACCATGTTGTCGCTCCTGTACAATCTGCATCTGTAACATCGAAACTGCTACTACTTGCACAGCGTAACCCTTGACTTGAGAGCAAAAAATTATCCGCCCCTGTCAAATCCACTGGTGTGGCCACCATTATCCAGTTGTTAGCACGCCCACTTCCCTCATGGAGGGTGCTGAATGTCGGGGTATCACCTGTGATATGTCCAAGTGTAATAGTATAACGTGGATTATTATTAGGCTGATTGATTGCTCCCGTACTATTTGCGATAGCATCTGACTTAGGTCTGAACCCTTTGTAAGTCAAAGCTTTGGCACGCCATTGCTCAAGCTCATTTGAGAGAGAGAGCATTTTTCGCTGTACGTCTGCTTCCGCATTGCGAATAACAAAGGCGCGATAGCTTGGTATAGCAACAGCGGCTAATATAGCAACGATAGCGACCACAACCATCATCTCTATCAGAGTAAAACCTGACTGCATAGCATGACGGCTGCTTTTTGGCACTGGCATCTTAGTTTTCCATCCAACTTAATGGGTTAATTCGCTGATCGACATTGACACCCGCATCCGCGTCACAGTTAGGACCCACGCACTGATTAACGTCACTACAGTCATCTCCTGTACAGATAACTTCTGGTTCGCAGTCATCACCTTCACAATAATTTTTTAACGAGGTAAAGGTAGAGGTATCATTGTACTGACTAACGATATTATCAACGATACCCAAACCAGCACTATACGATGAGCGTGATGTCAGTATTTCAGACTTTGTATTGTCAAGGCAAACACCATAAGGCAAACAGGTACGCTCACGTTGTGTTTCTCCGATCACACCCGCACTACAAGTATTGGCTGCTTGACCTTCATCTGGATTAAAAGAAGAAGATATCAACACACCAGCAATAGCATCTGGTTCGTTAAACATTTTAAGCTTATACTTGCCGCCTATTTTTGCATCTTCATCTAGCCAATGTGTTAGAGGCATATACCAGCCTTGAATAGTATTGTTTTGCATACGCGCTCTAATACCATTCGTGCCTAAATCTGCATCAGTAAAAGTGAGCTGTTGTAGCTTGTCATTTCTGGTACTCGTCCCTGCAACCTTGATGACTGGTGTACGTAAGTTCAGCGTTGGCGCAGTTTCTGTACCATAGTAAAACAATTCGTTGCGGCTGACATCTTTGTCTATGATGCTATACAACGCATCCGGTTTAGTTCTCTCTGCTGATACTGGGCTACTACGATCTCCTGTGCCTACTGTCACGATCGCTTGTACGCCTGAGTACTGTCCTGTTTGATTGTCATCGTCTATATAAGCGTGTGTACCATTATGGAAGGTAATCAATGGGCGCTCATAGATGCGAGGAGGTGCATCTCCGTCTGATGCTTGGTCACTAACGTCTAATACTTTTACCACACGGTCTACTTTAAAGTTTGCAGTATCTGCATTGTTGTTGATATCAGCGCGCCAAACCTGCCCACCTAAGTCAGCAAAGTAGATATGGTCAATCAAGCCATCATAATTACGATCCAAAGCTCTGACCTGCGTCACTACACTGTGCTTAAGATCATCGGCTTGTGAGTACTGTAACGAGGGAGTAGTAGCATTAGAGGCCGCCGTGATGTTACTACCGCTATTACTTGCCCACCAAAGTAAATTGCCATTGTTGGTAGAAGTTTTTACGGTTTCTTCTTTACTTGTCGCATCTGTTTCGACTTCACCCACTTGTACCATATACATGGCATTACCTTGAGCTTTTGATTTATCTGCACAACTTTCGCTATCTGCGTTATCTCCTAGCTTAAATTGTGGATTTTCATAACAGTCATCATAACCACCCGGCAAAAAGCTGACCATGACTTTTTTGCCACCACTTTTGACATAACCCAGCGTCGGCTTACCCCATGTCTGTCCCATGCGAGCATAGGCTTGTTGCTCAACCGATGTATTATTGGTCACACCATTTTTTGTACCACTCAGCGCTGTCGTATCACCCTTTAGGCGATTGGCATAGTTTGATCCCACACTATAGATCATTTTGGGTGATTTAGGGTTTGAGACATCTAGGGCATAATACATTGACCCGCCCATACGTAGTCCACCTAATGCAAAGCTCTGAGACGCTTCGTAACTATTTGTGGTCTGCGCACTTTCACCTTCTCCCTCAGTAGTTGCTTTTACGGTATAGGATGCATAGGTTAGCCAAGGTGCATCGACACCATAAGGATAGCTACCATTTACTGCACTACCCTCGCCACTGATGGCATCAGGCTGCAGCTCTAGTATCTGTTTTGGAATAAAGGTAAAAGTTTCCTCACCAGTACTGTCGTCCAACATGTGTAGTGCACCATCCATAGAACCGTAGAGCACATAATCCTTACGACTGCTCACATCGAACTTACCTGCCCCATCAATATTAACCTTTTGAGTAATCAGCTGCGGTATAGAGTGTAAAACACCACCGATATTCTTTAATGATTTATTTTTTGTTGCATCGAGCGCGACGCCATCTGTGACACCAATGTCTGATACCGGATAACCCATAAAGTTTAGCAAAGCGCGCTTTTTCTTATTTTGATCGCTTTCATTACCAGATAGTGGATTGAGTGCGTCAAAATTGTTAGGTACATTGGCTACATCGACTGTCAAGTTAACAAGCGCGCTTCCACTATCAACAAATAGATTGCGATCACCAGTAGTAGGCGGAGTCGCGTTTTCAAACACTTTTTGATAGGCACCGCCCACTTGCGGCCTACCTTGATCTGGTATTAGAGCACCTGAGAGAGTATTCCACAGGTCATGAGTGTTAGTGGCAAATTCACCATCTGTATTGGAAAAAACAGGGTTGTTATCCGCGCCGAAAAGGGTTGCATTTTTTACTTTATATTTTTTTAGGTTGCCATTCCATAGCAATGGTGATCTTGGTACTGGCTCAAGTATCGGTAAGTAGGCAAAGCCACGTGACTTTAATCCACTTAAGCTATCTAGCGGTACTGACATCGTCCCTGTCGATATGGGCTGGATGACATTGTCACCCAGAGATTTTGCAAAACTTTTTACACTGTCAGAGATATCCTTGCTCTCTTTGGTATAGTAAAACCCGCCTTCACCGAACTCATAGCCCTTTTCACCCAGTTTGCATAAGTTTTTGGCGTCCCTATCCGACACACCGTCACAGTTATACACTTCTCGTGCTTCCACTGTGCCGTTATCAAGCCTCACATTTTTGGTTACTTTCGGTATTTCAGATAATGTCTGATAAACGCTACCAAAGCCGACGGTCGCCGTCTTTATCGCTGTCTTTTTAGAATTACTGATACTGTTTAATAGTGGGCCATACTCACCAATACACTGCCAACCTGAGGCATTGCCAAACCTAGCGCCTGAGTTTGCTAGATCGGAATTGCATGAGTTCCCCATAGTTAGCGTACTATTTGACAAACTATTGTTCATTAAATTAATTGTTTCGTCAGATGCTACGTTTGGTTCACCATCAGTCAAAAAGTAAATACCGTAGCCGTTGCATTGATTGTCTGACCCATCAATGGGGGAGTTATACGTTGTCGCATTTTTGGTACTATCTTCTGATCGCGAAAAACCACTCTCAGAATTGGCTCCTGAATCTCTTTCTACTTCTCTATAATAGTGATATCTCGTTCCAACGTTACGGACTGAAACTTGTTTAATCTTACTTGGATCAGTTTCGTAGTCTCCCAATAAACTAAAGTTAATCTGGCTACGAGAGCTAGTGTTTCCATCTATATAATCGTAACGGTTAGATTTACAGTCAGAGTATGTATCACCGTTATATGTATACGTGTCTGAGCTCACACTTTCACACTTATATAAGTAGTACTTTCGATTGTTTGCACTGCGATACTCTAAATAACCTACTTCCTCATATACTGTTTCAGTCTCTGTTACCTGAGTATTAGTCCCGAGCATGTAAGCTCCTGCCTCGGCGTAAGCATTGGCGATCGGTGTAAATGTCTCTGGTTGTAGATCAACCAACTTTCCAAGCAGTTCTTTTCTATTTGCAAGCGTTAGAGGCATGGCTGGCGCATCTATTTTACCGCCACCTTCTCGGCTATCCCCAAAAAAGCTACCAAAGCCAATCATATATTTATCAAGGTTCGTCTCAGCACCAAATCCTTCATCACTTTTGGGGTTGGCAAACATAGGAATCAATGCCATCTTTAAACGTGATATGCGATCGAAATACAGCTTATCGTTGCTCACACGATAATACACTCTGTAACTCACAGAAGAGCCATTGATTTCTATACCATTGTTATCATAAATAGGTTGTGTAATATCATACTGATAAGTATTTCCTGTTATACCATAGTCATTATTGATGCTGTCAGACTGCCTTGTATAACTCATACTGATTGAGTTATCCAGCATCATGGTGATGACAACCTTGCCGCCCTCTGGTGCTTGGTATATCTCAAGATCACTGGCATGATTGACGCTACTGGTTGCTGATGCCAGTATGGCAAGCGACAGTAATTTTATAGACCGTTTTTTTGTCATGGTGTAGGACGCATTAATTTTTTTACCGCGTGAGATTTTCATAATAACCACCTGTATGATTTGATTTCGGTCTATAAAACCTACCGCTTTTACTTAATCTATTTTAAAAAAATCATCTGCAATGCGTTAACTGATCTTTAGCTGCCAGAGAGACACTCTACGCCTACAGGCTGATTGATATACTGCTGTTGATGTGTCTGAAAAGGCACACCTAATGCAGCAAGACAGGTATCAACGGTAGATGCTCCTGTACGTGGCTGCTTAAAACAACCCGCAATAGTCGCTGTTCCTGTACTACTTGCATCGCCTAACGGTACATCAGAAAAAGCAGGTATGACTGATGTTGCATAACCTTCAAACTTAGTACAACTGATAGTAGCGTTCCCACCTGTTTCTGGTTTTGTAAAATCACCTGAGTAAGTACCTACTACCTCTCGTACAAATGCACCTTCTGAACTTGAGTCATCAGGTCTGACAAATGACAATTGTGTGATAACTCGACCTTCGCTCACATAGTCATTGCTGTCACTAGGGTCACAATATCCATTATTTCGATTTGTCAGTAAATCGCCATTTTCATTACGCTCACTGATCTCGAGAATACTGAATAATCGAGTACTACGTGGTCGCACACATAAACTCACTTCATGACCAGCTCGTTCTATATTTGACATATAACCTTTGAGTACATCGATATCCTCTCGACTATTACTTAGAATTCGATCTTCTTTTTCTACTTTCATAAACGCTGCATCATTTGCTTGAAACAAAAGCTGATTGACTTGGCCTGCTGTTGCCACTCTAAGGTCTGTGGTACTTTGCCGAACGGCTATCGCTCCTACGATCAATATCAATATCAATACCAGTAGTACCACGATGAGTACGGCACCAGACTCCCTATGCATAGTGGTTGCAATTATTTTCTGTCGGTCTGTTCTGATCTGATTGTTCATTACAACCCACCTCTCGCGTTGCGAATCAGTACAGTGCTTTCGTACACATTACGCAGATTTTTTGGTCCAGATACCGTTGCAGCGTTTAAGCTTTGATCACTTTTATCAAGTATGGTAAATCTCAGAGCATTGTTGTCTTGTGCTGTTGCAGTGGGATTGTCTGAGCGTGCCAATATACCGAACTGTATACCAAAAATACGCTGGTCATCGAGAATACTTAGATCTGTTGGTATTGGCGTATAAGCTATACGTGCACTAGCAGGATCAGTCGCAAAATCTGTACTGGACGATATACCTAACATCACTCTAAAGTAGTCTACATTAGGAATGATGACTGTGCCGTCCTCTGTCAGATTGTTAGACTTCACTTTCGCTGCTACTGCTGGCACAGCGGCTGCCGTAGGCGGTGTAGTTACCGCCGGAATTGCAGGAACTGCTGGTACAGTATATTCCTTTATATCAATACCTGTAATGCTTCCAGCAGTTGCTTCATCATAGTCGTAAATGGCTGATGCACATGCTAGGCCTGCATCTCGAACAAAATAACGCTCAATCACATAAAAACCTTCTGGTATTGCAGCGCCTTCACAATCAAACATACTTGCAGAACCTGCCTGATACTGAATAGTTAGCTGGTCACTATTGTCTATACCATCCAGATTACTTTTGCTCTTTGCTGACTGATTCTGAGTTAGCCATTCTGATGAAATGGCAGCTCCATCTAACACTAAACCCGATAAATTGTCTGTTAGCCAGTTTTTGGCTCCACCGCTTACAAGAGGTGTTCCAGTAGGCGCAGTCAGTACAACGCCCCCTTGCGGTGTTCTATGATTCATAAAATATTCATCAAAAGTCGCTGTTGGCTTGGCACCATAATTGGCACGCCTGATATGCTTTTGCATTTGGGCCAAGCCAAAAGTTGCATTGTCTTGAATCTGTGAGCTTGCTTCTTGTCTACGGCTGTTTACAGAACTGGTATAAAAAATCTGAAGCGCAGCAGCTGATATTAGTAGACCTAATACCAGCGCTATCATCAGCTCAACCAAAGTAAAACCACTGTTACGAGCAGAAGGCTTAGATATATGACTCAAATATGATGTAGGCTGCTTGATACACGTATGAACGATCGTCTTCATATTATATCTCCATCATCATACATGTCGCCTTGACGTGATAATTACCACCAGCCGCTTCTACAACATCATCCTCACCCACTACTCTTTCAGTGAGACAATCGATTTCACCATCTGTACCGATAGTAGGTGTGGTATCGCCCCACGCTGCAATAAGACAGTAAGAGAACATAATGTTGTTTGCCGCATCTGTACCTGTACCGCCTGTATTAGGGCAAGGATGCATCTGAATCTGAAAATCATAGTTAGCCAGTTCTGTTTTAAATAGATAGCTTTCAGCTTCAGCAACCTCCGCTGGGGTACAGAGCGCCGTTATTGCCTCACCATTTAGACCGCACTGCTTAGCTGGCGCACTATTGGCAGCAGAAGCGTTTATCTGATTTTCGTAAGTCGCTATACCAGAAGGATTGGCTCGTATCTTTTCGGCTATTGTGCGCATTATTACTAGAGATTGAGTGCGCTCATATGCTTCATTTGTTGACTTAATAGCCTGGCCCTGTAAAGCTGTGTAGCCCAGTACGGCTACTGTTAATAACAATAGCGCGACCATCACCTCAATTAGCCCTACACCCTTCTGCGTAGATTTTGCTACCATCAGCAGCTCCCAGTGTTTGTAGTATCGATATTAGCAATTTTATTAACACGTACTTGCCCAAGCGTTTCGTTGCTAGATCCACTATCACAGATGGAATATGATATATCATCATCACCAGCAATCAATTTATTTGGCTGAAAAATAACCGCCGTTACTGTTGTAGGTGTAATACTTACCGTGCTGCTTGCACTAATGTCATAACTAGATATGTTGGCACCACTCGCCTGTAAAGTAATCGTATTGGCAGTGTTGTTATATGCGACCGTTACATTTTGTCGACGAATAATGCTCTCAGCTTTAGCTTCTTTTAGAGCAGTTTCTATTACTGACGCCGTTAACTTCACGCGCTGATTTGCAAGTTGGGTACTAATATTCGGCGCTGCAATACTCACAATAATGGCAAGAACAGCAATGGTTACTATCAATTCAATCAAGGTAAAACCTGAGCTTACGTTCTTTAGCTTAGGTAGTGGAGTGTTCAAAGATGCATTCACATCGTATTCCTATTTAAAACTGCAATTATCTGTCTTTTACTTACGTCATATTGATTATGAGTATCTTATATTGTTACCTTACTACCATGATTTTCTACATATATTTATTTAATAACATGCAATTTTCATTCCACGATATTTAATGAATATCACCTAAGAATGCCTATAGGTGCTTTCCGGTGTCCTTGACTTATATATTAGTTCACCAAAAGACCGCTTAAAAATTTAGCTCAGAACAACAAATTAATGTACATCTCTATAATAATATAGCGTTAAGGAAATATATTAGCAATAATTAGATATTACTGACAAAAATATACTAGGTTTAGGATTTGCTGCCATGGGCTAACACGTAAGCAAAAATTTGATAACTATTATGACTGCTATCCTTTGCTGGTTTTACTTCCGCAGGTGGAATGAACGCTCGCGCTAGTGCTTGTAAGCTTGCACCTGTGGTAGATACGTCATCAAATAGTAGTAAGCGTTTTGTAGGAGGGCTTTCGATTAGAGCAAAAGCGTTATCTAAGTTGCTAAGACGTTCAGCACGAGTCAGTCCTTGCTGACTAACTGTATCGTCAATACGCTTAACGCTTTGCCATAAAGGAATTTGCCAATGTTTAGACAATTGAGCAGATAGAATACTGACAGGATCGAACCCACGTTTGACCAATCGTTGACTTGTCGTTGGCATAGCAACAATCACGCTGTTATTGCGATGACAACCGTGTGGTCGCGGTAACTGACGTATGGTATGTAATAGTAACGGCAATTTCGTCATATCCTCTTGATGTTTAAATGCTCGGATAGCTTGACGTATTGGATACTCGTAGTAAGTAGAAGCTTGGATAGATAGAGATACGCTAGGAGCGATATCAACTTCAAACGGTCTTGGCAACCAAGTGATATCGTTGTGACAGTGAGCACAAAGTAAACCACTGCTCAAATAGCTGTTTGCTAGATGAATGATATCAGTAAGAAAAGAGTGTTTCTTTAAAGCTGTCCGTGTAGGCGGCATATCCGTTATATTATCTAGGCTAGATTGCGCTTGATGATGCAGTAGTTGAGATTGTGGTGTACTACGATAAATACGGCATAGTTGGCAGCGCATATCCATATACTCTGCCAACCACAGTCCAGTTTGATAAGGCGCTAAGCGGCGCATAAACTATTATTTGTCATAACTTATCATAAATTTCACTTATATTAGAGCCTTTCTCAAATTGATGCCTTTTCCGAATTAAAGCCCTTTCCAATCATTCAGTACAATACCAAAGCCGATAGAGGTATTTTCATGATTATAATCAATGATCGACTCACCATAACCCTGGAATAGCTGAACCATACCATTAACGTTCTCTGAGATAGGATAGATATAGTCGATTTGCGCAGCACCTTTATTGGTACCTGGATTGTAGCGCAAGGTACCGCTAATGCTCTGATCAGCCGGCAAATCATACAAGAATTTGATATCACCGTAGCCCATGTAGTCTTCGATATCTGGATTATCGTCATCGCTACTACTTTCGTTATTTACTCGAGCCCATAGGCGCGGTATGACTGAGAGTCTGCCCCACTCTGCGCCTGCCATGAGGTAAGCACGATTCCATGAACGTGATAATGGATCATCTTGTCCATTCGAGTGATGGACAGCACCTGCGCCCAACATACGCAGACGTCCACCAAAAGGAAGATCTGCTGTCACAGGTTGGGTTAAGAATATTTCAGGTTGATAATCGGTAGCACGGAATGGACGTGAGTTGTCTTCGTTATAAACTTGCCAATGTGATTCTTGAGTATAGCCAAACCATAGGTCAGCACTGGTATCAAACAAATCTTCTGCGACTTTTGTTTTTAAGGATAATTGGAACTTTAGCTCAGTCTCACGTATGTCATTAGAATCAAAAGGATCTGTTTCTTGTGATGGTGTGCTTGGATTTAAATTGGGATCGAAAGTATAAAATAATGGCAACAGATACGTCGGTCGATATGGTCTAACCGTCCAAGTACCACGCTCACTGTTTTTATCTAGGTCATAAGATAGACTGAGTGGCGAGAATTTTTCGATGTCTGTTTGAGTGACACCGACATTTTCTAAAATCTGTGCCTCGCTATTCGTTTCAGCATCTACTTCTACGTTGCCATTTGCCTTCAATTTGCTGGCTGCTGTTTGCTGACTGGTCATTAAAATGGTATCTGCATCTTCAACTGTAGTCCCACTCATCGCCGTTTGAGACTCAGCCAATATCACTTTTGGATTACCTGAGACCGTACTTTGAAAGGTCTTTGCCAAATCAATTGGTTGTTTGTTTGAGGTATAGCTTGGTGTCTTACCTTGTTCAGCTACCTTATCAAAACAAGCGAGGCGAGCAGCACTAGACTGGACTTGCGTACATTCAGAAAACAGCTTGGCTTGCTGAGCAATAAATTCTTTGCTAATTATTTTGCCATTTTGTGTACCCACATCAGAAGATATCGCACTGTTATCGAGACTCTGTGATAGGTCAAGACCCTCGTATTCAAACGCAGCTTCGGGTGCTGGCAGTTCGTTATAGGTTTGAGAATCATCAGCAGCTTGTACTTGTATCGCGGTACAACTCAACGCAAGCGCAACTGCAATACGAAGAGGCATAGGTGCATTCTGGTAAGACGGCTGTTGGTGACGCTGAGTAATGGTATGGGCAAACATAAGTGTCCTTTATCTAACTAGCATTAGCGCTAGCAGAGTATATGAGGTAATTAATATGGCCATTAGCGTTATCGCTAAAATAGAATTGACTGAGACTATCAGCTAATCGCAGATGTTAGGAGCGGAAAAAATGACAATTAATGCCCCTGCTGCATTGTTTCCTTATTGTAATGAAAATATAAGCACGTTACTAGCTTTATCGATAGTTAAAATAAGCACCTATTAATATAATTGCTTATATAACAAATACTTAATATATATTCTATAGTATGAATTTAATAGTACTAAAAAAGCCAGCATACCTTTCTTAGTATACTGGCCTTCTTAATATTCTTAAGAATTTTCGAAATATTACACTGGTTTCTTAAGTGTTCATTGTTAAATGTTAATTATTCAACGCCGATAATGTTTGCTCAAACTCTGAGCGACCAATCTCACCCACTTGCTGATTTACTAGCTGACCATCAATATAATACAGTAGCGCTGGTGGACCAAAGAGTTGGTAACGAGACAACACGGCTTTTGAGTCTGCTGTCGTCTCAGTGATATCGAGCTTCACTAATTGCCAATCTTGCATCTGTGCTGGACGATTGTGAAACAGGTTCTTGTCCATAATCCGGCACTCAATACACCACTCTGCTGTCAGATCGACAATAACATTCGGATTGGCTGCGACAATGGCATCTAGCTCTGCAAGCGTCGTGATTGTCTTATCAGTGGTGCTATCACTATTCGCTGGTTGACCAGACGTTGACTGTACCATCATCGGTGCTGCACCCAATGACGCTAATGGATGTAAGCTATCGTCATTGCCCAATGCAGCGCCGACTATTAAACACGCTGCCCAAATACCAGTGATAAGGCTTAGTGCTTGGGTCAGCATACGACCTTTACCTAGCCAACTCCATGCCCATGTTGCCACGACCATAAACCACAATGCCCATACCATCAGCATGACTGGCGATATAAAGACGCGCTCAATCAATAGCAGTGCCACGGCAAACAGCAGTAAAGCAAAGCCTTGCTTTACCCAATTCATCCACTCGCCTGCCTTTGGCATAATCTTGCCTTGAGTAGCACCGATTAGGATAAGCGGCGCTGATAAACCAAAACCCAGCATGAATAGAGCGGCAAAGCCGAGCAACGGACTACCAATGGTAGAAACCGCCAATAATGCCCCAAATAATGGTGCAGAAACACAAGGTGACACGACTAGCGCTGATAAGAACCCAGCGATTAAACTGCCGCCTGTACTACCTAGCTTGCTATCCCCTGCTTGGCTCAAGCCTTGCATCTTGCGACTGATTGCTTGTGGCAAGCGAACCGTGAAAACACCGAGCATGTATAGTGCTAGCAAGACAAAGACGATAGCGAATCCAATGAGAATAATGGGGTTTTGTAGCCAGCCAATAATACCCAACGACTCACCAAATACTGCGATAACAGCGCCCAAAATACCATAAGCAGTCGCTACCCCAATCGCGTAACTGGTGGTCAAGATGACACCGCGTTTGACCGTTGGGTTTTGTTCGCGGGCTACAATGTTGGCCACGATAGGTAACATCGGTAACACACATGGCGTCAAGGCCAAGCCTAAGCCTGCTAAAAATAATAGTACTAATGCCAGCCAAGGGTGAGAGGCCAAACCAAAAGGATCGCTATCAACAAAACTATTGTTTGATGCGTTTTCGCTATTGGCCGTCTCGCCTGTTACGCTGCTATTTGCTGCAGAAATCGTATTCGTCGCTGCATTACTATCTAAAGAATCATACTCTACAACGCTGTCATCAATGAGATCATAGTCAATAGCCCCATCGTCTGTCAGTGCTTGCGCCTCATCAGGCAAAGTATTATCAAGAGCTGTTGAGCTTACTTCCTCTGGTGTCGCCGTAGCATTATTCTCTGAATCGGTCGAGCTCGCAATACTCTCACTATCTGCTGATACCTGCGTCGATGCCGCTGCAATATCGACAGTCGTATTAATCTTTTCAGGTGGATAGCACAGTCCTGCTTTTGCACAGCCTTGCCAGCCGACGACGATAGCGGCGTCTTCTATATTCTTGCCACTATTGTTTGTCAGTGTGGTGGTAGCGACCATATTCGCTTGGTCAAATACCAGTACCTTGCCAAATGTTGGATCATCTATCGAATATGGTGTCTGGCTAAAGGTAAAAGGTGCAGCCGTCACGCCAGCGGGTAGCGTAAGCTTGATTTGCTTTTTATAGACGTAATGTTCAGGAGTGATATCAAAATTAACAGATAACCGCGTACCTGCTTTGACAGGGGTACTATCTGTACTCACCTGAAACGCTTGATCTACTGGCAAAAACTTTGACTTCGATGAGCTTTCACTACTACCAAAAAGGTCGCCTAACCCTGCCGCTTGTACCGTCGATGTCGCTGATAAACCTGTCAGCAATGAGCCACTAGCGATGGCAAGCGCTAAGATATGGGATTTTTTCGAATGGGTAGATACGCTAAATGATGAAGACTTTGGTGATGTCTTGATGGACATGAATGGCTACCTATTATTACCGATATTTTAATCAATCTGCTCGCTATTTATCTGCGTGTCGCAGCAATGTCTATTTTGGTTTTAACTTTTTCTGGTGGGTAGCATAGCCCAGCCGTTGCACACCCTTGCCAACCAATAATAACAGGCGCGTTTTTGGCGCCCTTACCATTACTCGTCGTCAGTGTTGTGGTTGCAATGACGCTTCTTTGCGTAAATACAGGAACCTGACCAAAGGTCGGATCATTGATTGATACTGGTGATTGATTAAAAGCGAACGGCGTGGCGCTTATTCCTTTAGGGAAGCTCAACGTAAGCTTATCCTTATAGACATAATGTCCTGGCGTAATTTCAAAACTGATCGACAGCCGTGTGCCTTTGGACGTCGCTTTGGTATTACTTACCACCTGAAAGGCTTCATCCACTGGTAAGAACTTTGATTTTGCCGAGGAGCTATTTTTAAATAAGTCATTTAACCCTGCTGCTTGTACACTGATCGATGTCATTGACAGAACCGTTACTAATGAAGTACTGGCGACGGTTAGAACCAATTTATAAAGGTTTTTAAAAAAGTATTTATTAGAATTTTGGATCAACATAAATGATTACCTTTAATTGCAGTTTGCGATGACTATTTTGGTGAGCGCCTAGATATATTTATAGCACTGGCTATCAAACTTGTAATGAACAGCAGGCGATTTATCTACTGATAAAAAATATCAACCAATAAGGGAATATTGGTTGATATTTATAAATTGTTGAAAGTGCATGGATGAACGAATATTTCATTCTACAAAGCTATATCAGTATCAGAATTTGTTCACTATACGTCTGTTACTAAGCTTTATAACTGAGCATAAAGATCCGCATCTTGACCTTCACCACCTTGTTGACCATCAGCACCTAACGAAAATAAATCGTAAGGTCGCCCTTCACTACCTGGTGCAACATACTGCATCTCATTTTCCCAGCCATCGGTCGGATAGCCACCTTTAATATACCCACCTTCAGGATAGTTTTTTGCATCAGCTGGCGGTGTCGTAAGCGCCTCTAACCCTTGAGCGGTCGTCGGATAGCGGGAGTTATCAACCTTATACATATCTAACGCATTTGAGACAGTGGCAAGCGCCGTTTCAGTTGTTTTCACACGGGCCTTATCACTTTGACCAACTACTTTTGGTACCACTAATCCAGCAAGAATGGCTAGGATCACAATAACGACCATAATCTCGATAAGAGTGAATCCTGCTTGACCAGACTTTTTTATCGCACTGCGCCGCATAGCTGAAGAAGCGGTCTTATGGTCAGTTACAATATTTGAATGGGATTGCATATTCTGAATAACACTTTTTGGCGTCATATTTACTTGGAATTTGTCAGTCATAGTCATCGCTTTGGTCATCACAGTTATGTAAATAGTAAAAGTGGCGTTCTATTGTGGCTCTCATCAATGATATATCAATGAGTTCTGAAACTATTGTCACTATAAACCATGGTTTTATTTTTATCCAGCGCTGCGCCTAGTTTGAGTTTGCTATTTCAGCCGAAGCTAAATATTGAATGACACCAACTGTATGACTATTGATTCGTGCTTACTATAGCGCGGCGCTTATGTTTGCCATAGCAAAAATAGCGTTCGTTCAACAATATACAACAGTAAGCAAACCTTAAGAAAGCTAGTCCAAGGCTTAGCAAGCAAGTGAGGTGATATGAGTAGAGTGAAAGAGAGTTAAAATAGAAATTTTGAAATAGGAAAGCTGTCTGTATATGAATAGCATAATGAATCATAGGCTAGCGACTGAACCTAGCCTGCTAAATCGTTCATATTAACGATAGGTAGCATAACCGCCATCACAATAATCATAACTACTACGCCCATCAGCACCAGCATTAGAGGTTCAAGTAGTGATAATAAAGTACTGATAAAATTGGTTGCTTCTGCCTCCTGCATATTGGCGGCACGGCTCAGCATATTTTCAAGCTCGCCTGAGTTTTCTCCACTTTTTATCATCTGTACCATCATCGGTGGAAAGTAAGTAGATTTCTCTAGTTGGCTAGACAAGCTAGAGCCTTCTGTCACCCTATCAGCCGCAGTGATAATGGTTTTTTGAATATGCAAATTGGTTGTGACCGCAGCCCCAATATGTAATGCCTCAATCAGTGGCACCCCTGATCGTACTAGTATCGCAAGGGTACTGGCAAACCGCGCGGCATTCAGACCTTTGGACAATCTAGCTAGTATCGGCAATCTAAGCACCACGCTATCGATAGTTAATTTACCTGCTTGCGTTTGGGCAAAACGGTAGAATAAAAATGCGGTACTTGCCAATACCAGTAATATTAACCACCACCACTGAGTAATGATATTCGATAGCGTGAGAACGATTTGAGTAATTAAAGGCAGTGCTTGCTCAGACTGTTCAAAGACTTTGACAATTTTGGGCACGACGAAGCTCATCAGCCCCATAATTACCGCAATTGCCATTACCATCAGGACAATTGGATAGACCATAGCCCCTTGGATTTTCTTTTGGAGGGCAAAACGGTTTTCGGTGTAATCTGCTAGCTGATTGAGGATAAGATCGAGGTGACCAGATTTTTCACCTGCAGCAATCGTAGCGATATATAACGGTGGAAAGCTAGCGGCTTGTTGCAGGGCACGTGCTAAGCTGAGCCCTTCTAAGACATGTGAACGCACTGCAAGCATCAGGGATTTGATATGAGTCTTTGGGGATTGCTTAGCAACCGCTGCCAAGGTTTCCTCAAGTGGGATACCCGCTGCTAGTAGCACAGATAGCTGACGTGTCAGCAATGCCAGCTCGTATGCAGACGGTTTTTTGTAGCGGTTTTTGCTCTGACTCTGTCTGTCATTGACCGGATTGACTTCAACGGGTGTCCATTGCTTATCACGCAGCTGCTGGCGAATTTGCCGCGCAGAGTCCCCTTCTAGCAAGCCTTTTTGGACAACGCCATGGTCGTCAAGCGCTTTGAAATGATAGGCAGGCATGGCAACAGATATCCTAAGAGGCTTACAGGTAGACAGTTATAATTTATGACTTAATAGAAATTTATTAATTTGACATTCAACGCTTAGAGCAGTGGCGTTGAGTCATTACTATCAGGCATTAAACCTTGTAATAATAAGACATCCAAATGCTGCTGCTGTAGCTTTTTATCAAAGTCATTGACCTCAGCGATTAGCATTCTTTCAATACGTTTATCACTCGCGAAAACACTCAAGCGCGCACAAATAACGGCCAACTGATAAATGCGTTTTTTGCAATAACCGTCAAGACCTTGTAATAATCTAACCATATGCGGGGTTTCAAGACTGGCGTAATCATAGTCAGCCACGACTTGCTGTCCAAGGGCTGTGACGCCATAAGTGATCGACAGATGGGCACAATAATAACAGCTGAATAAATAACCAACCACATGACCGATATAATAGCCTCGATCGTAGGTAAAGCTACTCACGCCAAAATGCCCAAGTACATAACTGTTGAGACTACCTTGGTCGCGAATTGGCTTGCCGTGCTTTAACTTACCGACCGTAGCAAAGCACAATGGATTGCGACCATCTTGAGTCGTCAGCTGCCAACCGGCGGGCTGCTGTGCAGGCATATGACGTACGATATCTGCAATAATGTCATCGACCACATGCAGCTGCTGCCAGAGTCTTTCGAGCGTATCCGTATCCATCAACCCACGCTTATCAAGCTGCTGCGCAAGTAAATATTGCTGATATTCTGCGAATTGCGGCTTCAAGGTTTGTACTAAGTAAGTAGGACGCGTATTGGCAGATGCCATATATAACAGTCGAGTACGCTCATGCTGAGCACGATAAAGCGCAACACGCTGCGTAGCAACATTGGTTTCTTGAGCCACAGGTTTTGCAGCTACTGTAAGGCTATCAGATGACTCAGATATTACTGCTTCAGTTGCTACCGCCTCGATATCTGACAAAGTAAACATCGTCAATAATGCCGCCTTATCAGGTGTCTCTACCGGCTCATTTTTCGGAGCATCTTTGCCGACATGCGGGTTCTCTATAGCAGTGTTTTTATTAACATTACTTTCTATTTTAGCAGTTGCACCAGCCTCTTGTTGGCCATTGCTTCCTGCATTTAGCTTTGCGGTCGGTTCAGTCATAACATACCATCAGCAGCGAAAATAAACATCGTCTCGATCCTTTTATATACCTATCGTATAAGGACATATAACGCGTTATAGTACCAACGCTTTTGTCTCGACGACTCATCAACCTATAGTACCTTAACACAGACTCAATGTCAGCTGCCCTTAACTAAAATAGCCATAGCAAATTACTAAAGGCCTTATAGATATGAGTGGTTCAACAACTACAAATAACAAGCATTCACAAATAAAAAAAAGCGCTAAGGACATATAGATGACCCTAGCGCTTATCGTTGAGATTCTACTTAAATAACTTAAATAAACAGCAACTAGAACTATGCAAGATTATTCTGTCGATACTGCTGACGGTATGCTTTTGGCGAGACACCATACACACGTTTAAATGCCTGACTAAAAGTCGAATCTGAGGCGTAGCCCACCATCTCGCTGATACGGCTAATACTGTTTTGCTGTAAGCGTAGATAACGAGCCGCCAATCGTAAGCGGTAATCGATCAGATAAGTCAGTGGCGGCATGCCAACGGTGTCTTTGAATCGCTGTGCAAAGCTAGAACGCGACATCCCTGCTACTTCGGCAAGCTGATGAATGGTCCAGCTCTCACTCGGTGCCCCATGCATCGCGGCTAGCGCTTTGGTCAAAAATGGATCCTTCATGGCTTTGAGCCAGTTTTCTGTGGCTTCAGGCAAGCTTTCGATATAGACGCGCAAACACTCAATCATCATGATACTCGCCCAATGATTGATTACGGCCGTTTTGCCCATACGCTCACGCTCAGCTTCTAATGTTAGCAGCTTTATCTCTACATCAATCACTTCAAACCGACCGTCAGCAGCATCATTGAGCTCAGGTAATATCGGTGGCAGTACCGACAACAGAGGATTAATCATCTCTTTGTCATACTTACATTCGATCAGTATCAAAGATGAATTGGGGTCTCCATCGCCATCGATATCAAGTGTACGCTCGGTGCAATTGCTCAATAGCTCATCAAGCGACTCAGCAACATCGCCATGATGGTTGAGTGCATAACTCACATGTTTGTGCGCATTCGGAATCATGATCATGTCGCCAGCGCGAGCTTCTCGTAGACCATTACCGACATCGATGCAAAAACCGCCAGACATTACTAAGTAAAATAAAATGGTGTCTTTTCTAGTAATAGAATAAGACCAATTGCCAGTGCCATTTAGACGATAATACTTAGTCTCAAATAAATGCACGTTTTGCAGCAATACACTCAGTGCGTCCATCAATCAATTCCTCAATAATGCAGATTAATAACGATTCATCTTAAAAAAATAATAGTATTCTTAATAACGATTTCTGTCAGTTTCCTCTATACCAATACTTGCTCCAATAAATAATTATTATTAAATACAATGGATGTGATAACACTTAAGCATAATGCAGCATTTAAAACGTCATGTCTATTTACTTATTAGAATTACTAAACAATAATAGAGTAGACACAGTCACGCTAGGCCTTAAGGAAAACCTACAGGAAATGATGATAAAAATTTGGGGGATTATCTAGTATTGAAGGTGCTATCAAACTCAATCTGTTTAATATTATAAAGGTAATATAGAGATAAAATCGAATAGGCATAAAAAAATCGCCATCAAGGGCGAGTGCTATTACTGATATATTTTTAGATTAAGATATGATTTGTATGTAGATATATACAAAATAAAATATGGGGCGACTGATGGGACTCGAACCCACGACAACCGAGATCACAACCCGGGGCTCTACCAACTGAGCTACAACCGCCATAACTATTGCCAAAGAATAGGCAAGATTTGCAGGCTAAATGGTGCGCCTGGCAGGATTCGAACCTGCGGCCACCTCCTTAGAAGGGAGATGCTCTATCCAGCTGAGCTACAGGCGCTCTTAGAGGACTTTTATATACTAAGCTTACTTTACGATATATTTTACTATATCAGAAACTAAACCGTTATACATAAAAAAAAGCCTGTAAGGCTCTTAAAATAGATGGTCGGAGTGATAGGATTCGAACCTACGACCCTCTGGTCCCAAACCAGATGCGCTACCAAACTGCGCCACACTCCGAAATTCTCTATTATCACGATAGTTTGTTAATCAACTCGTTGTTGGCAATGCCGCTAACTTGTTAATGTTCCTCGCTATCGAGGTGCACATATTAAGGGGTAAAGGCGATTGTGTCAACACCTATTTTCGATTAATTTCAAATAATCGCTAATTTTTTTAAAATTACGTCAATTTCGCCAAAATAACGGTAGCAAGACCCTTTTCTTATTTACCTATCAATCAGTCAGTCATTCGCGCTGTCATTGATAACGATATTAAGCTTTGTCCAGATGTGGCAGTACTTCACCGTTGAGCGTACCTGTCAAAACATCAAACGGCATTAACCATAAATGGGCATCAATTGATTCATTGTTTTTATTATCATCGCTACTGTCGCTATCATTACTACCATAATGAGTTTGCTGCTTGAGCGCTACTGGCTGCCTATCACTACCTAGCACTGGGTAAACCAACCAGACCTGCCCCGACAAGTAAGCTTGTGCATAGCTGGTCAATTGATAAGCGTCGCTCGCACTAATTGCAGCAGCATGTGGTAAGTACTTCCACTTAATGTCGATGACATGACTGTAGCGACCTTTGGTTTTGTTTTTGGCTTTAGTTTGACTAGCTGCTGTATCGTTCTGATTTTGGCAATCATCAGAGGCAGTTTCAAATATCAGCAAATCAGGCCGTATAGACAAGCACGCTAGTCCTTCAGCATCGTTTAGCCAGACACTTTGGGTTTGATAAAAAGGACGGTAATTGCTACTAATCTGTTGAAAAATCGATGCAATACGCTGACTTGCCCATTGCTCAAAAGCTTGATTCATATCAATCAATAAACACAATCTTAGCTGAGAGCAGTTTTGTCTATTTGGATCAATACCATTACCTGTCGCAGCTGTCGTCTGTTTTAGTAACCAGTATGCCAAGTCTCCTAACTGCTGCGCGGCGTGCAATTTTTGCTTTTGGAGTGGTTGAACGTCTAGCTGACGCTTTGCTTGAGCATATATTAACGCTACCTGCTGCATTTCGCGGTTGTTGAGCGTAGACACCTGCTGCCATAGCTGCAACAGTTTTGAAGAAATAAGCTGGGGCAATAAAGGCATTAAGTAAACCAATGCACTCTTAATCAATCGATTGGCCAACATGTCGTGACTTAATACGCTACTTTCACAGATAAACTTATGCGGTTGCATACTATTGTGACGCAGTTGTTCTTTAATTAGCAATCGACCTTGCAGTGCTACCTGATTGTCAACCTGAGCCTGATAATGCTTGGTTGGTTGATAATCCATTAAACGCTGCAAAAACTGCTCAATCAGCCAGTCTGATATGGGCAATTCTTTTAACGGTAAAGGAGTGGACTGGGAACTAAACTGACCGAAATTTTTCGTATTGGGTAGCTTACGATTGTTATGCACATCAAGATGTATCAAATCCGATAGCATACCCTGTACCCAATGACGAGTCTGGACGATATCGCTAGACTGAGTAGACTGATTGAGTTTTGGCAATATCTCAAGTGTCATCCCACTAGGTAGGAGAATAATCCCAATATAGTGCCCAACCTTAAGCTGCCATTGGCCTTGCTTACGCTTGATAGTAAATGCTGCAAACTCTTGCGCTATTAGCCAATCGAAGTCAGACGCGTGCAAAAAATCATGCACGGTCAGACGTTGATGCTCAAACACGGTGATAACATTCATGGTAGCGACATTATTATTGGGGATTCGAGTCTGGCGACTGTTTGCCCTAATAGCGTGCTCTTTGGCGTAATATGGATTATTTGTTATCACTGAACAGTTACCCTGCTAGTACAAACGCTGATAGATAGTAGCATGATTAAACTCACCATCCCTAGCGATCAAATCGGCATTGATAGTATAGCTATTCATACTCATAGACTGACCAAGAAAAGAACCCTGCCCTGCAAACATTTGGTGTTCAGCGGAAGCATTGTTTTGACTGTTCATCTGATGATACAAGTCGTCATTCATCAATGCTTGACTGTCCTGTACGAACTGCTTACTCGTCGGTTGCTGCTCATCTCTAAAGATATACTGCAGCACCGTAATTTGACCACCAGCTGCTTGAGCCAATTGAGGAATAATTTGTTCAACGAGAGCCGTTTGTAATTGCTCTAACTGAGTGACTGCGAACAAAAACGCATGCCCCAACTGCGCTTCTACTCCCAATGTCTGCACGATACGTCTATTTAAACCTATTAATAATTTACTCAAATCTATCGTACCTGCTTCTGAACCGTCAGACAGTCCAGTATCGATGTCATTGCTGTCATAAATTATCGATAGTAAATTAGGCTGCGGCGGACAATCAATAAAGCGAAAACGTCGGCGTAATGCCATATCAAGTGGTGCTAAAGAATGGTCTTGGACATTCATAGTGGCATAAATATCAACATTGGCAGGCACACTAAAAGCACGCCCAGAATATGCCAAACTCACTGTCATTGCATTCGGCTTGCCCGCTCGTTTATCAGGCTCTATCAAACTGAGAAGCTCGCCAAACACCCGTGACACGTTAGCACGGTTAATCTCATCAATTAGCATGGCATAACGCTGCTGAGGGTCACGGGCAGCGCGTAGGCATAGCTTCAGGAATGCTCCATCTTGCACCGCGTAACTCATTTGAGTTTGATTAGAAGGGCTGTTATTTGCTTGAGCGATGCCACTCATGACAGGCCGTATACCTTCTACAAACTCTTCATAACCGTAGGCTTGATGGAAGCTCACCATACTAAAGCGTTGCTGAGCAATGTTTTGATTTTGATGGGCTTGGTTGTCACGCTGTGCCTGCTGAAACTCTGCTAATTGCTGCGATAAATCTTCTAGTAGCACCATACTCTCTGGCAATAAATACCATGATCCACTATTGTCTTTATCAAAATAAGCTTGGCTAGCACGGTTATCAAAACTGACTGTTTGAGAGTTCGTAGGGCTATGTCTGCGTAACTCTAGCCAAGCTGTACTGTCCAGATTTTTCTCACGTGAGTTCTGAGCAGCTTTGGTCATAAAAAAAGGATGATCAATAATTTCTCGTACCTTTAACAAATCCTGTTGTTCAGCACGTAAATCTAAAAACACCAGACACAATACTTCGCGCCAGCTTAGACCTTGCAGCAGCTGTGCTAATAAGTCTTCATTTTCAGCCTTGGGTAGATAGTCGGTGTATTGCTTCGCGATTTGCAGCAATCTATAGGTTTTACCTGTACCAGCAACGCCCGTATAAATAATATTGGTCGGTTCATGAGCAGACATATCAGGCATAACGTTATCCAGCGGCATTGAGAACAGGTTTGAAATAGACATGCTAACATTTTGTCATTATAACGTGGCTATCTATTGGCATGGTAACTATAGTCAACCCTCTATAAATTGGATAGGGTGCCAGTCTCGCTTAATTTACTACTTGTAATACCTCCACTCAGCTTCCTTGTATCTGAGTTATATTGAACTGACTATACCAATCATTTGAAAATCCCAATGTCCAAATGATGCTGATATATAAGATGACTAGGCTGCTTTAAGTGGCGATCTAAATTGATGACATAACCTAGCAACATAGCCACGCTACTATAGTTTTGTAAGCGCAGCAGTTCATGCTAATAATAGTAGGAAGGCAATGGTTGATGTACCATAGTATTTATAGCGATTTTTATAACCTATATTTGTGTCGCTATCATAAAAAGCCACGCTAAGAATGTCATTCAACTCATTTACGTTAAGGAATTTTGTATGTCAGGATTATTAAAAAAACTACCCGCCAAGTTGACCAATAAACTGCCAGCCAAAGTATCTGACAGCACAAAATCTTCAGTTGAGAAACCCAGTAGCACGCTAAAACCAATTAGTAATCAATTTACCAAACTGTTATCAGTCACCAAATATCTGCCTGCTGGTGCACGCTCAAGTATTTTATCTAAAGCCTTTGGCAAGGTCGTTCCCTATGTCGGTACAACTGGCATTTATTATGAAACGGTAGAACCAAACCAAGTCGTCGTTAGTTTAAACAACAATAAAGCCGTCCAAAACCATATCGGCTCTATTCATGCAGTCGCCATCACATTACTGGCTGAGACGGCTACGGGGTTTATTTTGGGTTTAAACTTACCCTCTGATCGCATTCTGCTGATTAAATCTTACTCGGTAAATTTCCATCGTCCAATCAAAAAAGGTCAAATTGCTGCTATTGCAAGCTTGTCTGATGAACAGCGTTTGGATATCCTAAACACACCAAAAGGTGAGATGGTTATTCCTTGTGTCATCAAAGATCGTGAATCTGATAGTGACCGCGATCCAATTGTGGTTGAGATGACGTGGGCATGGATACCAAAAGCGGAGCTAGAGGCACGCCGCCAAGGTAAAACGTCTGAAAAAGTTGCAGAAGATGACACTGAAACCGAGGCACCAATCGAAGAAAACGACGCCTCATCTACTCAAAATAATAGTGATAACAAGTAGTCAATAAAAATTGATAATAAACCCAATGGGGAAACAGTATGTCCAAACTTAGCACTTGCCTATCTACGCTAGCGCTAGCTACTATGTGCTCATTGGGTTTTGTTCATAGCGCTAATGCCAATACAACGACGGCTGTCAGCATTGCTAAGTCTGCTCCTACTTTCTTGGGCGATGGCGGTACTTATCCTTTTTCAGAGGCTGTACGCGTGGGCAATACATTATATATGTCGGGACAAATTGGCTTTAAAGAGGGCAAACTGGTCAAAGGCGGTATCAAAGCTGAAACCAAACAAGTGCTAGATAATATCCATAGCACGCTATTAAAATATGGCTACCGAAAGTCTGATATCGTTAAATGTATGGTCATGCTGACTGATATGGATGACTTTGATGATTTTAACAAAGTCTATAAAGCTGAGATGATAAAGCCTTATCTTGTACGCTCAGCTTTTGGCGTATCAGAACTGGCTGCTTGATAAGCGTTGAGATTGAATGTATGGCTGCAAAATAATAGCGGCTGAAAACGCTAAAACCTCACAATAAGAAAAACGTTAAAACTAAAATAACTGGCTATCCACGCCAGTTATTTTTTTGTCTGCTATACCAGTATCTAGTTCGCAAATTTATACCAATATCGTGTCATCAGTTAACGCACTCTCCTTCGTCACTCGCAGCACTTCCTCCAATGTTGTGCGCCCTTCTATGACCTTACGTAAGCCATCTGCACGTATCGACGGTGTTTGCTGGCGCGCATACTCTTCTAGCTCATACTCAGCCGTATTGCTATGAATCATACGGCGCAATGTATCGTCGATTGGCACGACTTCATATATAGCAGTACGTCCTTTAAACCCTGACTGATTACATTTATCGCAGCCTACTGGCTTGGGTAGGCGAATTGACTCATTTACTATATCTTTGATATCACTTTTCAGCGTTGAGCCAATGCCAATTTCGGTAAATAGCTTGGCTTGCTCGGTATCGGCAGCCTGCCAGCTTTGACAATGTGAACATAAAGTACGTACCAAACGTTGTGCTACTACGCCAATAAGCGACGACGACAACAGAAACGGCTCAACACCCATGTCCTGTAAGCGAGTGACCGCGCCAATAGCCGTGTTGGTATGCAGTGTCGATAGTACCAAATGCCCTGTCAAAGATGCCTGTACGGCAATCTCTGCTGTCTCTAAATCACGAATTTCACCAACCATCACTACATCGGGATCTTGACGGAGCATTGCACGCAAACTTTTAGCAAATGTCATGTCTACTTTATTGTTGACCTGCGTTTGTCCAATACCATCGAGCTGAAACTCAATCGGGTCTTCAGCAGTCAAGATATTACGGGTTTGATCGTTCAGATCAGTCAGCGCCGAATAGAGCGTGGTAGTTTTACCCGAGCCAGTCGGCCCTGTTACCAAAATAATACCATGCGGACGATGGATTAAGCGCTTTAGCTCAGTGTAGTCACTATCAGAAAGCCCCAAATATGTCATATTCAAACGACCTGCTTGCTTGTCTAATAGACGCATCACCACCCGCTCACCAAAGCTCGAGGGCAAAGTCGATACACGCACATCGACCTCTCGCCCTGCCAGTCTTAAACTGATACGACCATCTTGCGGCACTCGCTTTTCGGCGATATCTAACTTAGCCATTACCTTAATACGCGAAACCAACAATGGAGCCAGTTGGCGTTTTGGTGTGATAATTTCTTTTAGCTCACCATCAACTCGGAAACGGACGACCAAACGCTTTTCAAAGGTCTCAATATGAATATCTGAGGCGCTTAAACGGATGGCTTCGGACAACAAGGCGTTGATCAAGCGTATGATAGGCGCATCATCCTGTTGATCCATCAGGTCTTCAGTTTCAGGGACGCTATCTGCCAAGCTATCGAGATCAGGATGGTCTTCAAGTCCAGCAGCAATGTGCTGCGACTCTCCTGTATTGCCAGCATAAGCGGCGTTCATACGTTTTTCAAAATCGTCCGCGCTGACGCTTTCGTAAGTGGGTACACCGCGAATGCCTTGCTGCTGTAAAAACCGTACCGCTTCATTGATCGCTGACAACGGAGTAGCTTTGGTGAGTACCAATGTTGGCGGCAATTCCGGATCTATCGCAAGTATGGCCAAAATCTGATGGCGTTTCGCAAAGCTGTATGGCAACTGCATCATAAAGACGGCCCAGTAAGTGAGGAGAGGATAAGAAGTACGCACGCCAAGACATGATGGATGCCTTGTCCTTAACAGTTCGAATCAAAAAAGACTGCCAGTAAGGTTGCATGAGTTTGTTATAATAGCATTTTGTTTTAGACGGGTATTATTTTATGTGACTGGCGCTTTATACCTATCGCCTAGCACATATTATTGCTATCAGAGTTAGCATATCATGCGGTTTTTTTGCAGACCGCTTGCCATTGTCTATTACACCTTTTAGATTGCTTAGATTACCCATCATATTTTGTCTGTCCCTTCTCCCGCTCGATATTAGGATTTTCCGTTATGTCAGAGAACGTTAGCACTACTCACCCAACACCACTTTTACAAGATACCTTTACTGTCGGTAGCCGTACCTTTTCTTCACGTCTGTTAGTCGGTACCGGTAAGTATAAAGACATGACAGAGACTGGAGAAGCCATTGCCGCTTCAGCAGCCGAAATCGTGACCGTTGCTATTCGCCGTGTCAATATTGGACAAAACAGTGATGAGCCTAACTTATTAGATGTGATTTCACCTGATAAATATACGATATTACCGAATACTGCTGGCTGCTTTGACGCCGAAACAGCCATTCGCACTTGTAAGCTTGCTCGCGAGTTATTGGGTGGGCATAATTTGGTTAAGCTTGAGGTATTGGGTGATGAGAAAACCTTATATCCAAACGTTATGGAAACCTTAAAAGCCGCCAAAGTATTAATCGATGATGGTTTTGAAGTGATGGTTTATACGTCAGATGACCCTATCGTCGCACAAGAATTAGAAAGCATGGGCTGTGTCGCCATTATGCCGCTTGGCAGCTTGATTGGTTCAGGACTTGGTCTACTTAATCGTCATACACTTAGCTTAATAATCGAAAATGCCAAAGTACCCGTATTGGTTGACGCTGGTGTCGGTACTGCGTCTGATGCTGCACTTGCAATGGAGCTTGGCTGTGATGGCGTACTGATGAACTCAGCCATTGCCAATGCACAAAATCCAGTAATGATGGCACATGCAATGAAACATGCTATGTGGGCAGGTCGCGCTGCGTTTTTGGCAGGTCGTATGCCTATGCGTAAGATGGCTACTGCCAGCTCACCACAGACTGGGTATTTCTTTCAATAAATTGAAGTATAAATGACATATCATAATAGAGCGTGTTGAGTATTTACGTATAGTGCTGTCAGTGCTATGGTTAATTGCTTAACACGCTCTATAAAATAATAAAAAATGTTATTTGATTGAATATCTACTTATTATAATTTTCACATAACACTTATCGTCATAAAAGGATTTATTATGCGACTTCTCACAGCAGTCGACCAGTTGTTTCTACTTCTTGAGTCGCGTAAACAGCCCATGCATGTTGGTGGACTGTTTGTATTTGAATTACCAGACAATGCGGATAGCGATTTTGTCTATCAATTGGTAAAACAAATGCAAGAGTCTGATGTGCCGCCCAGCTTTCCTTTTAATCAGGTACTTGAGCATTTAGCCTTTTGGAAAAAAGACAAAGACTTTGATGTCGAACATCATTTGCATCATGTCGCGCTACCAAGTCCTGGGCGCGTACGTGAACTATTGATGTACGTCTCAAGAGAACATGGACGTTTATTAGATCGTGCCATGCCTTTGTGGGAATGTCATGTTATCGAAGGTATCCAGCCAGAAGTCGAAGGTGGACCTGAACGTTTTGCGTGGTATTTTAAGATTCATCACTCTTTGGTTGATGGCATCGCGGCGATGCGTTTGGTTCAAAAATCCTTATCTCAATCGCCAACCGAGCCAGTTACTCTCCCTGTCTGGTCATTGATGGCGCGCCATCGTAACCAAGTAAACGCTATACTACCTGCCGAACGATCTATCAGAGGCATCATAAAAGAGCAGATATCTACCATCAAACCTGTATTTACAGAACTGCTAGATAATGTGAAAAACTATGGTGATGAAGGGTACGTCGGTACTTTTGACGCACCGATGAGTATCTTGAATAAACGTATATCAGCTTCACGACGTATAGCTGCACAGTCTTATGATATAAAACGGTTTAACGATATCGCTGAAAGGCTCAAAATTAGCAGGAACGATGTGGTACTGGCGGTCTGTGCGGGTGCTATTCGTCGTTATCTAATCTCAATGGATGCACTACCAAGCAAACCGTTGATTGCGTTTGTACCGATGTCACTGCGTACTGATAACAGTATCTCGGGCAATCAGCTGTCATTTGTATTGGCAAATTTGGGTACGCATTTGGACAATCCACTGCGCAGGATAGAGCTTATCCATCGTAGTATGAATCATGGCAAACGTCGCTTTCGCCGCATGAACCAAGCGCAGGTCATTAACTACAGTATCGTCTCCTACGCGTGGCAAGGCATCAATTTGGCGACAGGATTATTTCCTAGAAAGCAGGCATTTAATCTGATTATCTCCAACGTACCTGGTTCTGAAAAACCACTGTACTGGAATGGTGCTCGTTTGCAATCACTGTACCCCGCTTCTATCGTCTTTAATGGTCAAGCGATGAATATCACTTTAGCCAGTTATCTAGATAAGATTGAGTTTGGTATTACCGCTTGTAGCAAGGCATTACCTCGCGTACAAGATATGCTGATGCTGATAGAAGAAGAGTTGCAGCTACTAGAAACTACCAGTAAGGAGCTAGCATTCAAAGGTATTACCGTTGAAGATAAAGCTGGCAATAAGGGTAATGATAAAACAAAAAAGCTGGCTCCATAACGGAACCAGCTTTTTTCATTCATGCTCAATCTAGACACTAACCACATCTAAATCCTGAAAGCGCTAAACGTTAATACCATTAAGATTAACGTTTAGATTGCGTCACCCCAGATTGGTACAACCGTCTGCATCAATGGCTTAAGCAATTTCACATTACAAGCAAAGATAGAGCCTGATGTCATAGAGTTGTGCGCGCCAGTATGATCAACCACCACACCGCGTGCTTCAGTTACGATAAGCTCGCCCGCAGCGATGTCCCAAGGCTTGATAGACATCTCAAAATAACCGTCAAAACGGCCAGCGGCAACATAGCACAAGTCAAGCGCAGCTGAACCCATACGACGTACCTGACCACCTGCCTCAGATATCTTCTGTAAGCTCTCAAAGTGCTGTTTGGCATAAGAGATAACTTCGCCATTGCGCTTACGCTCAAGCGGATGACCGGTCGTAAAGAAACCGCCATCAATGGTTTTGCGCTCGCTCACTTGCATACGGCGATTGTTCAAGCGCGCGCCTTTACCGCGGCTCGCTGAGAACATCTCATCACGTACTGGGTCATAAACCACACCGTGTTGGGTAACGCCTTTGTGCTGAACTGCGATAGATACGCAGAACTGCGGTACACCGTGGACAAAGTTCTTAGTGCCATCTAGTGGATCGATAATCCAGCACCAGTCAGCATCTTCGCCGCGGCCTTCTTGCATACCGAACTCTTCACCCAAAAATGAATGATTAGGATAGCTGGCCTTTAACGTCTCAATCGTGAGCTCTTCGCTAAAGCGATCAATGCGGGTAACCAAACCATCAAGTCCTTTAGACTCAATATCTAATTCGATTTTGTGGCGGTTTTGATGCGCATATAAAATCTCTTTACCAACTTTTTCAGCAGTACGCGCTGCGATGACGACCATGGGTTCCATAAATAACCTATTTGCTTGATGAATGAATATAAAAAATAAGACTAACTTTGTGCCCACAACATGCCAAACAGCCGCCGCATCACACCACATCTATGCGATTAAAAACGTGTCTTTTATAAACGAAAACTTATAAAAGACACCCGCATTATACTAAAATTGTTCGATAAAAACGAAAAAACCGTTACGCTGACCAAGCCAGTACTTTGGCGATCATCTAAACTGCGCAAGTTGTAAAAAAGTTAGCACCTGCGGCTAGCAGGCGTTTGCTCCGTTTAAGGAGCTTATATCAGTTTTAATTCATGCCTTTTTAACGCATTAATTTTTTAAAATAATATTGTAACGTTAAAAACATTGCTTAAAATAAGAGCGTTCTAAGCTGTTTGATTACGCCCTCGACATCTAAACCACAGTCAGCCAATTGCTCTGCTTGAGAGCCATGAGCAATAAAACGATCAGGAATACCGATATTAGCAATAGCTGGACGACTTTGCTTAAAGGCAGCCGATTCATTGAGTAAATACTCATTCACTGCACTACCCGCGCCGCCCATAATCATATGCTCTTCTAGGGTGGCTATATGAGTGACCTCTTGTGCTAATAGCGTCTCAAGCATTACCGTATCGAGCGGTTTTACCCAGCGCATATTAACCACCTGTATCTGGCAATCTAACGCTGCATCGTTATTTATTAGGGTTTCTGCTGCTTGCTGAGCAGTTGCTACCATCGTACCAAAGGCCAATAGTGTCAATTTGTAAGGTGCATCAGCTTTACCTAATACTGACTCAACAACCGCTTCACCAACTTTATAATTTTGGGCTGGCTGCTTAATATCAGCACCTGTGCCTGTACCACGCGGATAACGTACCGCCGTACAGCCTGGATATTCATAGCAAGTATTGAGCAAATGGTAGCATTCGTTCTCATCTTTTGGCGCTGCAATCACCATATTAGGCACACAACGTAAAAATCCAAAATCAAACACGCCAGCATGCGTCGCACCGTCTTCACCGACTAGGCCCGCTCGATCTATGGCAAACATTACGTCTAAATTCTGCAACGCAACGTCATGAATCAGCTGATCATATCCACGCTGCAGGAACGTTGAGTAAATTGCAACAATAGGTTTGACACCCTGAGTTGCCATCCCAGCCGCTAGCGTGACAGCATGTTGCTCAGCAATGGCCACATCAAAGAAACGCTCTGGAAAGTGACGAGCAAAGTCCGTCATCCCTGAGCCTTCTTCCATGGCAGGGGTGACAGCTAGTAGCTTATCGTCTTCGGCCGCTTTATCACATAAGAACTGGCCAAACACTTGCGAATATTTTAACGCTGGCTTATCTTTTGAAGCCTTTGCTATTGAAGTATTAGCTGCGTTGGTTTTTGCTTCGTTATCTTCGACAGGCAACTTACTAATTGCGTGATAACCCACTGGATCCAATTCTGCGGGTGCAAACCCTTTACCCTTAGTGGTATAGATATGCACCAATACGGGACCTGATACTTGCTTTGCCAATGACAATACACGCAATAGCTCAGGAATATTATGCCCATCAAATGGACCAAAATAGGTAAAACCAATGGCTTTGAATAAGTTGTCTTCTAGCTGCGGAACATCACGCATCTCTTTATGACGTTTGCGGCGATCGAACGCTTGCATATCAGGACGGTGACAGAGTACTGGCTCACCTGACTCAGAGATATCAACTTGATAACCTGATTCCCAAAGCATCGCTAGATGTCGTGAAAATCCGCCAATAGAGCAAGATATCGACATATCATTGTCGTTTAGAATGACTAGCAAATCAGCATTTTGCTGTACTGCGTCATTCATGGCTTCAAATGCCATACCGCCTGTCATTGCGCCATCACCGATGATGCAAGCAACCGTTTGCTCGCGGCCTTGATAACGCAATGCGAGGCTCATGCCCAGACCAGCTGAGATAGAGGTCGATGAATGCCCAACGCCAAATGTATCGTAGACAGACTCTGCGCGCTCGGGAAATGCCGTCAGACCGTCTTTAGATCTGATAGTACCTAGCTGCTCACGGCGACCTGTCAGTACTTTATGAGCATAAGCCTGATGACCCACGTCCCAGACGATTTGATCTTGCGGCGTCTCTAACAAATAATGCAATACTATGGTCAGCTCAACCACGCCCAAATTGGCACCAAAATGCCCACCGCTCTGACCAGCTGAATACAATAGAAAAAGGCGCAATTCATCAGCCAGCGTAATAAGCTTGGCAGCCGAAAGCGTGCTGAGGTCAGTGGGTGTATCAATTGCATCAAGCAATGGCGTATGAGGACGCACACGTGGAATCACAGTATAGGTCTGCTGTAAGCTCGATAGCTGAGCAGCAGAATCCAGCACTGATGTAGATAGGGACTGAGACTTTGGAGAATGAGGTGACTGCTGCATAAACCGTACGATACCTACCAATCTGCTGACAAGACGTGTCTTTAAAATATAGCGGTGACTATAATCAAAAGACGTCAATAATACCTACATCATCATTGATGTAATCGACCATATAATTATTCATGCAACTTTCGTATTTGTATAGCTGCGCTACTTACGACAGTACACACGCTAGCACAATAGACTGCGCGTCAATACCAACGTTTTGATATCAAAATATTGATGCTTTTATACTATTGACTACTGAGGGGTGACATTATGCCCTATTATTTTGCATCAATAGCGGATGTTAGTGACGACATAGTAATGTAAGGGTAAAGACTTGTCACTGTATCCGTCAAAATAGTATGGCATAATAGCATTTTTTTTTAATTGTCGCTTTAATCATCGTGCGTCGTCTGTGAACTTTGTGTGTTTTTATAAAAAATACAATGAGCACGCTGTCTTTATGAACAGGTTATACTGGTATCATCTTAATCTTAGCAGCAAAGTTTAGGTGACATGCTCATCTCAACTAATAGTTATTTCGAAAACAGTAGTTATCTCGAACAATAGTTATCTCGAACAGTAACCGACTCAAACAGTGCTCGTTTCAAACAGCAATAACATACTTTTCACCGCCACGACTTTAGGCTTATGTAGGACAGCAATGTCATATCAATTTATCACTAGTGCCAAATTACCCACTCGTCACGGCGAGTTTGATATTCATATCTTTGAAAATAGCGAAGGTCAAGAGCATGTCATGCTGACGGTTGGTCTAGATGTGGTCGATCAACAGACAGATGTCATGGCTAGCCAATCCTCAAACGACACGATATTGAACCAAAAGAACGAATCGATAGCGAAGCAAGTACCGCTCATTCGTATTCATTCTGAATGTCTGACAGGCGACGCGTTTAGCTCATTGAAATGCGACTGTGGTCCACAGCTCAATACTGCCATGCAAGCTATCCAAGAGTCCGGTTGCGGTGCAATTTTGTATTTGCGTCAAGAAGGCCGCGGTATTGGTTTGACCAATAAGATTCGTGCGTATGCCCTCCAAGATCAAGGGCATGATACGTTGGATGCTAATCTCATGTTGGGCTTGCCTGCCGATGCGCGTATCTATGATATGTGTGGTCCGATGCTTGCCCATGTCGGTGTTGACGCTGTCAGGCTCATTACCAACAATCCAAACAAAGTCGCTTATCTGACTGAGCATGGTATTGATGTTGTTGAACGGGTGCCATTGTTGGTTGGTGTCAATGATATGAATGCGGAATATCTAGCAACCAAACGTGATCGCATGGGCCACTTGTTTGATAAAAATATCAATCTTGATATAGACGCTTCTCTCGATACAGACCTTAATACCGCCATACACCTGAATAAATAGATATCTTATGAGTATTACAAATACAAATAACGAAACAGACTTATCAACGGTAGCGTCCGTGACGACGCCAACCAATAACGACATCATGCGAGTGCGTGAGTTTTTGGTTGATTTACAAGCACGTATCTGTGAATCGCTAGAAGCACAAGAGCGTGACGGCAGCACTAATGACAACGAGTATGCGACCTTTGTACCTGATGACTGGGAACGTCCTGAAGGCGGCGGTGGTCGGTCGTGTGTATTGGCAGATGGCGAGGTCATCGAAAAAGCGGGCGTCATGTTTAGTCATATTCATGTACATAACCTCCCTGCTTCTGCGACCGCGCGTCATCCTAATATCGCTGGGCGTAAAGCCCAAGCAATGGGCGTGTCACTGGTTGTCCATCCCAAAAATCCAAACGTGCCTACGAGCCATGCCAATGTGCGTTTATTCGTAGCAGAAGCGGAAGGTGAAGCACCTATCTGGTGGTTTGGCGGTGGTTTTGACTTAACGCCATTCTATCCGGTACTCGCTGATTGTGTACACTGGCATCAAGTCTGTCATGATCTATGTGCACCTTTTGGAGACAATATTTACGCTGATTTTAAACAGTGGTGTGACGAGTATTTCCATCTGCGCCATCGTGATGAGCAGCGCGGCATTGGTGGTTTGTTTTATGATGACGTCAGTACTGAAAGTCGTGGTTGGGACTTTGAGACTTGCTTTAACTTTATGAAAGCAGTTGGCAACGGTTATCTTGACGGTATCATGCCGATTTTTGAACAACGTAAAAATACGCCTTATACTGAAGCGCAGCGCGAGTTTCAGCTCTATCGCCGTGGCCGCTACGTCGAATACAATCTGGTCTACGATCGTGGCACGCTATTTGGACTACAAAGCAACGGACGTATTGAATCCATCCTAGTCAGTATGCCACCGCTTGCCAGTTGGCATTATCGTTTTGAGCCTGCTGAAGGAACGCCTGAATTTGAGTTGACCGATTATTATCTAAAACCGCGTGATTGGTTAGCACTATAAGTTTCGTAAATATCACAGCATTCATATTTTTGGAAAATATTAAAAAGGTCAGCTACTATTCGCTGGCCTTTTTTATTGTCAGTACTATCCAAATGAACCATTCTCACGTTGTTATCGTACAGAAATACGTTGTGCAGCTACTATACAATTATCGCAATCAACCTTAAGCACACACAACCAAGTTAAGGTATGCTTATTTAAAATATTACGAGGATATAACAACTATATAATTCCCATCGCGCAGATAACCGTTACAATAGAAGACGTTCTTTATTAGCAACTGTGCTCAGAAGAATTTTAGGCAGTATTTTGTATAACTATATTTTAAGTCAAAGCGAGCGTTTATAATCGCGCTTACTATTAGCCAAGTTTAAAGGAGTAAGTCATATGGCACAGGTTCATACCAACAAATCTTTCAAATCTCTGTTTAGCGTTACTTTGATAGCGGCTGCACTGGGTCTAACGGCCTGTAGCACCTCAACAGGATCTAACCCTGACGTGCAAGCGCGTCAAGACGCCATGAAAAACTGGGGCGATGCAATGGGCGTTATGGGTGATATGGCAAAAGCACCTGACACATTTGATGCCGATGTATTTAAAGAGCAAGCGGCGTTCTTGGCGGAAGATGCCGCCAAGCCTTGGAGTCATTTTGAAGATTCAGAAGCGGTAGGTAATGCAACCGAAGCGGTTTGGTCTAATGCTGATGGATTCAGTGCTGAAGCTGAAAACTTTCAAAAAGTCACTGCTGAGCTAAACGCCGCCGCTCAAAATGCCACTAGTATGGACGATGTTAAACCTGCCTTTGGACAAGTTGGTGCAAGCTGTAAATCGTGCCATACCGACTTTAGAGCAAAAGACGAATAAGCCTCTACATTTATAGCAAGTAGACACGTATAAAAACCGCCATATCAATTGATATGGCGGTTTTTTAATTTTCTAACTATTGTGGGAATTAAGGTTTCGAAACTAAATAAACATTTCACTGAGCGCGCTACTCTGCCACTGTCTTATTCACATCCACAGCGTCTTGTTGCTCGTTCATTTTATTAACGATTGCACTTACTGAAGGATCACTCAAATCGATCGTACGTATTGGGAATGGAATATTTACGCCCGCTGCATCCAATGAGGTTTTGATACCTACAATTACTTGATGAATCGAGGCAACCTTATTGGCTTGCGTACCATCTTCGATGAACCAGCGTACCATTAGATCAATGGATGAACCACCAAAACCAGTAGCGATCACACTTGGCGTTGCTTTCTTTGAGACGCTCTCTATCTTATCTAGCGCTTTTATAATTTCAGCTTTGGCCGCTTCGATATCATCTTCATAACCGATACCAACTGCGACTTGTAGACGGCGCTGCTTATAAGCGGTATTGACAGTCAATGCTGAAGTATAGAGATCTGAGTTTGGAATCACCACTTGCCTGCCATCATAAGTCTTGATGGTGGTTGCACGGATTTTGATATCTTCGACTGTTCCTTCATAGTCGCCTGAAACGATTTGATCACCGATACGAAATGGCTCTGAAATCAGCAGCAAAATACCAGAGAGCAAATTTTGGAAGATATCCTTAAAAGCAAAACCGATAGCCACAGAACCAATACCGAGCGCGCCAATCAACTTAGCAGGGGTGAACCCCGGTACTGCAATAACCATCGCTATCATAAAGCCAATAAAGAAAATAAGCGCCCCGCCTACCCGCTGAAACACTTTAACCAAGTTCTGATGCCGACTACGACTACCTAATAATTTGTGAACGATTTTTTTAAAGACAATCGATAAAAACCAAAAAATTAGGATAACGATAATTGATGCGACAAAATATGGGATGCGTTCAACAAAGCCAATCCATATCTCATTTGCCGAACCAAGGATGCTTTGATAGGTCAATCCATCTGTCGTCGTAGCCTGCGCAGCTGTCTCAGCACTCAGTGTCGTGTCTGCCTCAGAGGTAGGCATATGGGTGATACTCCTTTATTCTATTTATTTCTATTAGCGCACTTATCTTAATAGGGGCTGTCGTTCTGTTACTTAGCCCATCAAATTGGCCTGTACGATTTCGATCCAGTAGCCGTCCACATCTTTGATAAAGGCAATGTTTTTCATGCTGCCATCTTCTGGACGTTTTTTGAATTCGACGTTGTTTTTATCGAACCAAGCAACCGCTTCATCCAAGCTTGGAACGCTAAAACAAATATGACCAAAACCTTGTGGATCTTGATTGCCATCATGATAGCTAAAGTCAGCTTTTGTCTCGGTACCGTAGTTGTGTGTCAACTCCAAAATACCACGTTGACGGAAAGCGAAAATTTCTAGATCATCGCCAGTTGGCAAGTTTTCGCGCTCGCTCTCGGTCAACTTAGCCAAGAAATATAAATCGAATCCCATGTCAGGAAACTTCTTAACAGCAAGCAAGGTCATGCCCAAGACGCCAGTGTAAAACGCTAGCGATTTAACAGGGTCTTTAACACGCAGCATGGTGTGGTTAAAAGTAAAACCGGTCGTCTGTGACGAAATTGGCTGAACACCATCAGTATTAACGCTGCTAGCAGGCTGGTCTATTGCGTGGTTATTGTTGTTAGATGAAGTAGACATAATTATCCTAATATAATTCAAAAAATAAATGTATAAATACGCAAGTCACGATTGTCGTGATTTGCGTCGTTCTCTTATCATAATAAAAAATGGCGAAATAACTGATAGGGTTTTGTAAGAATATGAACAAGGTGTGTTCGTCTGTATGCCCTAACTAGCTAGTTGTCTGAAGCTATCTAAGACTGACTAGCTATCTAAAAAACGCACTTTTCCTGTCTCGAGATCATACTCAGCACCGACTACCAATAGCTGCCCACTATTGGTTAAGTCCTCTAATGCACGTGAGCCATGCTTTAGTTGACTGACTGACATACGTACGTTAGCTCGGATTGAGCGATCGACCAGCTCGTCTGCATCGACGTCTTGACCATTGGCGGTTGCTAGTTCGTGCAAGTTATAAACGCTTGGACGAATACGATCAACGATAGATTGCAAGTTAGGTGAATAGTTCTGCTCAGGGTTAATCAATGTCTCAACGCAAGCCGTGACAGCGCCACATTTTGAATGTCCAAGTACCACTACCAATTGCGTACCAAAGGCTTCAGCTGCAAACTCGATTGAACCAATCTGCGATGGTGCAACCACGTTACCTGCGACTCGTATAACAAACAAATCTCCCAAACCTTGATCAAAAACAATCTCAACTGGTACTCGTGCATCTGAACAACCCAAAATAATAGCCAATGGATTTTGATCCTTGACCAACTCTGGACGGCGCTGCATATACTCATCGGTACTGGTGAGGCTATCAACGTAGCGTGCATTACCTGCTTTTAAAAGCTCAAGCGCTTCTTGACCTGTGGTTGGACGTATATCGGTAGGCATGAGAGATCCTTTATCATCAATAATATTAGAGTTATAAGCTGTTTTGCATACATGTATTCAAGCATACATTGGCTATTTATCGCCAAACTATCAGGCTAATCATGTTTGTCAGCCATAACGTGATTGTATAGGAATAAAAACCAAAAAACGGTAAAAAAATTTGTCTAAATATCGCTAGGTGAATGTAGTCACATCTAAAAATACAGCTGTATATATCGCTGCTACGACAGTATGACTCGCGTAACTTATAACGAACTTGCACTGACTTATATCAAGGGTTTGTTATAATACGCAGCACTCAGGCAGCATTTAGACCGTAATCAAATCGTGCTTACGCTCATGCCAATCCCTATAATGACAGCCAGCTGCATATAGATGTTAGACGCTTAGGAACAGATATTATGACCGATTTATCTCAAAATACGCATAACACCTCTGCGTCACCTCATGATGATCAGGTGCTGCTGCAACTGACTGGTCTAAAAAAAACCTATGATCAAACCGAAGTCCTAAAAGACATTAACCTTGATATTAAGCATGGTGAGTTTCTGACGTTACTTGGCCCATCAGGCTGTGGTAAGACGACATTACTACGCTTGATTGCAGGCTTTGAACAGCCTAATGCTGGGGCGATATATTTGGATGGCGTACAGATGGCAGGCTTGTCCGCTGATAAACGTCCGGTCAATACCGTATTTCAGCAGTATGCGCTGTTCCCTCACATGAGCATCGCCCAAAACGTGGCTTATGGTCTAAAGCTAAAGAAAGTCCCAAAAGATGAAATCCAAAGACGTGTTAGCGAGATGCTAGCGATGGTACAGCTAGAACATTTAGCCAACCGTAAGCCGCAAGATTTGTCTGGAGGTCAGCAGCAACGAGTTGCGATTGCACGTGCGGTGATTAACCGTCCTAAACTACTATTGCTTGATGAGCCATTATCCGCGCTCGATCACAAACTGCGCCTGCAAATGCAATCTGAGCTGAAGCGTCTGCAACGTGAGCTAGGCATCACCTTTGTTTTCGTGACCCATGACCAAGAAGAGGCGCTCTCGATGTCAGACCGTATTGCCGTGATGAAAGACGGTACGTTCCAGCAAATCGGTACGCCTATCGAGATTTATGAAACCCCTGCCAATTTGTTTACTGCAAAATTCATCGGCGAGACCAATCTGTTTAAAGCTCAGGTCAAAGGTGTCCATCCAGACCAGCCAGATCGCGATGGCAAAGTGACTAACGGACGTATCGAGGTCGAAGTCTGTGAAGCGCAAGCACAAGAAGGGCCAACCACCTTACGCAACTTACGTCGTCCCAATTTTGCCAACGATGTACAAGTGGGCGATATCGTCAACTTACTACTTCGCCCCGAAGACCTGCGTATATACGATCCAAAAGACAACGAACATAGCGGACTGTTAGGCCGTGTCATCGAGAGTAACTATAAAGGTAGCACCTTAGACTCGATTATCGAACTGGCAAATGGTCATATCATTAAGGCCTCTGAGTTTTTTGATGAGGATGACCCGAGCTTTGATTACAAACTAAACGAGGGCGTCAAAGTCTCATGGGTAGATGGCTGGGAATGGGTATTGCCAGAAGACTCTGAAGCTGTGCCAGACAAGACTGTACAAAAGGATGGTAGCTGATGGCCCGCAACCACTTAGGCAGTAAAAGTCCATTTCGTACCGCTACGCTTTGGCTAATCTGGGGGTGGCTACTGATATTTGCACTATTACCAAATATCCTAGTCATCGCTGTCAGTTTTTTGACCCGTGATAGCAGTGCGTTTATTAGCTTACCTGTTAGCATCGACAGCTATGTGCGGATGATTGATCCATTGTATTTTGAGGTATTTGTCCACTCATTATGGATGGCAGGTATCACAACGATCATCTGCTTGCTACTGGGCTATCCTTTTGCGTGGCTAGTATCTAGGGTAAAAGTACGATGGCAACCGCTGCTTATGCTGCTATTGATCCTGCCCTTTTGGACCAACTCTTTGGTACGGACTTATGCGCTCAAATTACTATTTGCTAACAATGGCTTGATTAATAAATTGCTATTGGCAATTGGCGTAATCGACACCCCTATCGATATTCTATATACCCAAGGCGCGGTGATTGCAGGACTAACTTACTTGTTATTCCCGTTTATGGTGCTACCGCTATATGCCGTATTTACCGATTTGCGTAATGACATGCTATTGGCTTCTCAGGATTTGGGTGCAACTAAAACACAGACCTTTTGGCATGTGGTATTGCCATTAACGACACCGGGAATTATCTCTGGTGTACTGCTCGTGCTATTGCCTGCGATGGGCATGTTTTATGTGGCAGATATCTTGGGTGGTTCTCGTAACTTATTGGTCGGTAATATTATCAAAAACCAATTTTTGGATGCGCGTGATTGGCCCTTTGGTGCTGCGGCCAGCGTGTTATTGACACTGGCAATGGCAGTATTATTACTTGCCTACCGTGCCAGTAGCCGCCGCATTGGCAAGACTGACTTTAACGAGGTGGCCTAATGTCTTATAGCTCACCGAATAAAAAAAATCGTACGCTCAAAATTGGCAGTATCGCCGCCAAAGGCTATCTCGGACTGATTTATGCCTTGTTGTACCTGCCCATCATCGTCTTAGTGGTAATGTCCTTTAATAAGTCAAAAATTGGCTACAACTGGGGCGGCTTTAGCTTAAAGTGGTATGAATCACTATTCAATAACCAAGCAATGCTCGATGCGTTTTGGCACTCTATTGTATTAGGATTGGTGGCAGCCACCGTCTCAACTTTGATAGGTACGCTTACAGCGCTGGCATTACACCGTTATAATTTTCGCGGTAAAGGCTTGCTAAACGGTCTGCTGTTTGTCCTGATGATGTCGCCTGAGATTGTACTCGCTATCTCATTATTAGCATTGTTCTTACTGATTGGTTTGCAGTTGGGCTTTGTCTCACTGCTATTGGCGCACATTACTTTTTGCCTACCCTTTGTTGTCATTACCGTCTTTGCACGATTGAATAGTTTAGATGAGCGTTTAATGGAAGCGGCACGCGACTTGGGTGCTAACGAATCAACCATGGTGCGCACCGTATTGATTCCCGTTATCTTGCCTGCGGTCATGGCAGGTTGGTTGCTAGCTTTCACTTTATCGCTAGATGATGTAGTGGTATCGACCTTTGTTACAGGGCCTAGCTATGAGATTTTACCGCTGCGCATTTATTCTATGGTGCGCGTAGGACTCAAGCCAGAAGTCAACGCCATTGGTACGTTATTGCTGGTCGCTTCACTAGTATTGGTCGTTATCTCACAGTTGTTGTTACGCAAGCGCTAGATGTTAATTGCTGACTAATTGCTTATGAACTACTCATTAATAATGGACTATGAGTGAAAGTCAGCGCTATATTGACTATAATGAATTTTTCTCACCTTAGCGGTTAGGTTACATTATGCTTGAGCTACGTCATCTTAATACATTAACCGCGCTACGAGCGCATGGTTCACTTGCAGCAGCGGCGGATGAGCTGCACGTTACTGCCTCGGCCGTTTCGCATCAATTAAAAGAGCTTGAGAACTATTACGACATCAGCTTGGTCAATCGCCGGACGCGCCCGCTTAGTTTTACGCCAGCTGGTAAAGCAGTATTGGCATTGGCAGACAACATCCTACCGCAAGTTACTCGTACCAAATCTAACCTCAAACGCTTAGCACATGGTCAAGCAGGTAGATTACGCCTAGCATCAGAGTGTCACAGCTGCTTTGATTGGCTGATGCCGATACTTAACCACTATCGCCGTGAATGGTCAGATGTCGAGCTGGACTTTGCCACAGGGTTTGAGCCTGAGCCGCATCATCTACTCATGGAAGGTGATATTGATCTGCTTATTACTACCAGTGATTTACCGCTCGATGGTATCAGCTATCAGCCATTGTTTGAATATGAGAGTCGTTTGGTACTTTCACCAACACATGATTTAGCTACTCAAAAATTTATTGACCCCAATGATTTGATTAACGAGACATTGATTGCCTATCCCGTAGAGGCCAAGCGTCTCGACATCATTGCCAATTTTATGACGCCAGCACAAGTAAGCTTTGAGAGTGTTCGTACGACAGAGCTGACCGCGATGCTAATTCAGTTGGTCGCCAGTGAACGCGGCGTAGCAGCATTGCCTGATTGGGTGGTTGCTGAATACGAGAAAAAAGGCTGGGTCGTATCACGACCACTAGGAGAAGGGGTTCATTGTCAGCTGTACGCAGCGACGCGTACCTCAAGTCGAGATACGGCGTATATGCAGGGGTTTGCGAATTTGTTAGAGGGTATTGTAAAGCCAGTTTAATATTACACTGTTTATTACATTTTTTGGTTATAAAATATCGTTCGCTTTCTTACGTTATGATAGGCATTGGGGAAAATAATGGTTCCCTAGTGAGGACTTGAATATAAGGCTATAGGCTAGTGGTATCAGTATCTTTAGCTATTTAGGTGGTCGCGGTGTACTTGGTAATGTACACGAAGCGAGCTTTCTGAGTGAAAATTGGGGTGCTTTCGCTTTAAAAAATCACTTTTTTTAAATCACTTTTAATTAAAGTAGACAATTATTAATATACATACCAATTTACCTAAGAAAAAAGATTAAAACCCTAATGCAGACATCTTCCGATAACGAATCTATCCAAGAATGGATGACATCAGGCCGTCTCTATGAAGAGTATCTCTTCTACTACTTACTCATCTGCCTATTTTGGTTTTTCGTTGGTTTGTTTTCTATTGGTATACGCATACCAGTATTCAACGATATTCAAAACCTAATCCTCAACTCAGTATGATTCTTGCTCTTATGTGTGGCCTTAAGTGTTCCTAAGTTTTGGTATCGGCTGATAAAAGGCAAAAATGCGTACCTGTTTCAAGCCACTGCCAAAGTGTATGAAATATTAGACAGCATAGAGGATATTGAGCAAAGAAAGCAGGTACATAAGCAGATTACTAGCAATGGCAAGTTGCCACCTAACCGATTAGAAACGCTATCACTGGCATTTTTATTTGCATTCATACTCTTCGATATATTGTATACCCGCTGCTGGATAAGAGATCTGAGCCTAGTGTGGCAGCCTGACTGGGTCAATATGTGCATTGGTTGGATACATAATAACTTGACGCTACCACCAATTAATGAGAACAGAAAATTTTTTGATTTATATTTTAGTGGTAATAGTGCAGATACCAAACTGAAGCAACAGTTTGGCGATGAATGGGCGTTTTTGGCTTCTCCATTTGGTGATGCCGCAATGTTTTACCACTTTATCCGAGTGATGATGTTTGTTCCTATCTTAGCGGCATTGTCGATCGTATTGTGGAAGCCATTGAAATGGATGGGAATGCAGCAGATTGACCCTAGAAGTATTCATAGCTTCATGTCTTTTTTACGTAGTTGTGCTTGGTCACTTATTTTTGGATTTTTTATGGCCATTGGCATGTTAGCGTTTTTAACCAATGCAAACTGGTTCACGTTAGGTTTGATAGACCAAGAAGCATGGTTTCATAATTTATACATCAACGGTTTATACATATTTATCGTTTTTGGTATCCGGTTTTTTTATGGCTGGTTTGTTTTTTGGAAAAATAATTTTTTAAAATCCTTGGCAATGTTGCAAAATAAACATCGAACTCAAACATAATCAAAGCTACGGGTTTCGTCTTGCGTATACCCCAGCGGAACCAGCTATTTCACCCCAAAAACCTATTAACAGACTACTTAAAACAGACTGGTATAATGGAACCACTTATAACAGACTCTTAAACGATTAATATCTATCAACGCCTACAAAACTAGCTTAAAGAAATAAAAGCCAAGCGCGGTTGCTAATAATGTCAGTCCAACGTGCAGGCCGATGAGCGCTAATCCTGCCAGCAGCCGCCCGTCATGGATAAAGCCAAATACCTCTGCACTAAACGTACTAAAGGTCGTTAGCCCGCCCAAAAATCCGGTAATCACAAACACGCGTACATGATCAGATAAATTGCTTCCCATGCGCTCAAACCATACTAGCGCAAGCCCTATCAGCAGTCCGCCTAAGATATTGGCGCTCAGGGTACCGAGTGGCACCCAACCGTGCAAAGCATTAAAACGCGATAGCCAAGCTCGCAAACAAGCACCGAATGCTGCGCCCAAGCCAATAGCAAGCCACTGCATAGACTGTCCTTAATTCATATAAACGTATTGAACAAAAGGCTCAATTACACAGCTGGCAATTCTGTCATCGGCCAACGCGGAATACAGCTAACGGCCAAATCATCAGACTGTCCTGCTTGCAAGCGCTCAAAACCTGCATAAGCAATCATCGCGCCATTATCCGTACATAGCGCAGGCGGTGCATAATGAACCGTCGCATTGATCTTAGCCAGTTCAGCCTCTAACATCTCACGCAGATGAGTATTGGCACTGACCCCGCCCGCAATTACTAAGCGGCTCATATCTGCTTGCTTGAGTGCTTTGACGCATTTTTTCACCAGTGTATCGACCACTGCATGCTGAAAGCTAGCGGCAATATCAGCACGAATTTTTGGATCGCTGTCAGCACCATTACCCGACCCTCCTGAATGTGGCGTATCTTTAATAAGATTATGCACGGCTGTTTTCATACCACTAAACGAAAAGTCTAGACCCCGATGGAGCATTGGTCTTGGTAGTGCGTAAGCGTCAGGGTTACCAGTTTCTGCCAGCTTGGCTATATTAGGGCCGCCAGGATAAGGTAAACCCAGCATTTTAGCCGCTTTATCAAAGCACTCTCCCGCCGCGTCATCGATCGACTCACCCAATATCTCATACTGCCCTACGCCATGGGCAGCAATGAGTAACGTATGCCCACCAGATACTAGTAGAGAGACAAAAGGAAATGCTGGAGGGTTTGCACCCATCAGCGGCGCAAGTAAGTGCCCTTCCATATGATGAATACCAATCGCTGGGATATCTAAACCATATGCCAAGCTACGTCCAAATAATGCACCTGTCATCAATGCACCAATAAGTCCAGGCCCTTTGGTATAGGCAATCGCATCGATCTCGCTTTTTGTCATATCGCACTGTTCGAGTAGCTCATTAAGTAACGGTACTAGCTTACGAATATGATCGCGGCTAGCAAGCTCAGGCACAACGCCACCATAAAGGGCGTGCAGCTCAATCTGAGAGTACAGTACTTGCCCGACCAAACCTTGGTTGTCGCTATTTATTTGCTCACTATCAAAAATCGCTAGCCCCGTCTCATCACAAGAGGTCTCTAAGCCCAATACTTTCATACTTTTGCCTTTATACTTTCGTTTTCGTGCTATTTTTATCGCACTTTTATCTTACATCATTTTGAGAAACTGGATAACTATAGTCAAAGAACTCTAAAATGAGTACAAGGCAGCCGACTGCAGATTGTACAAGTAGTACATCTAAGGAGGGTAACGCCGTAGCGGTTTAGTAGTTCACCGACTATAATACAATCAGCCACACACTATCTCGAATTCGCTTGATACAGCTGTATATTCTCAGACTGACATGACAAAAAACGTGCATAAAAAAACCGTCATTGTCAGTCACAATGACGGCCAGTTTAGCAAATTTCAATAGCTGACATACTCTAATATAGAGTATCAGCTTACCGACGCTAGCATATAATCAACAGCTGCTTTAACTTGTGCTTCGGTCACACCGTTTACTGCTTGCGCTGGCATTTTATTAAAGCCTTTAGCCGAGTGCATATACAGTGTTTCTTTATCTTTGGTCAGACGAGCTGTCCAAGCCGCTGTATCACCATACTTTGGCGCATCGAGCAAACCTGCAGCATGACACACCTGACAATTTGATTCATACAGTTTGGCACCTGCATCTGCTGCCAACACTTCAGGCTCAGAATCAGTTTCAGGTGTTGCCACTGCGTCATCTACTATGTCGGCAGACTCTGTTGCTGCTTTTGGTTCTGTATCTGTATCTGTTTCTGGCTCAACCACAGACTCAGGCGTCGTGCCTTCGGTTTCTGCTACAGCTTTCTCTTCTATAGCGGTAACAGGCTCATTGGCTGCTGTAGACTCTTCCGTAGCTGTGTTATCACCGCTACAAGCACTCACAGCAAATACCACACTCATGCTGATCACAGACAATTTCAGCTTGTTCATATACGGTTGTATATCAATCATGGTTTTACCCTTACTTAGTCAGTCTGCAATCAATTAGAGGTGCGTTATATAAGCTTAAAGTACTTACGTATACGACCAACGACTGTTTAATAGTCCATTGAGTTAATAGTCCATTAACCACTAAATTATTCAGCAATGGCTGCAGCTGTATCGTCAGTAGCCGCCATATCAGCGCTGTCAGTAGGAGCAGCGGCTGTATCCATACTATCGGTAGCTGCTGCTTCTGTAGTATCAGCGTCAGCTTCTGTACCCACTGCATCAGCCGCTGGCATTGGTGCTGTCTCTGGGAACTCCATTTCTTCAGCTGGTGGTGCATTTTTGATGGCAAGTTCAGCAGCTTCGTCAACGCGATCGATTGCCATTATTTCTTCATGCTCTTCGCCGCCACTACAAGCGCTCACGCTCATACCTAAAGCTACGATAAGTGCGGTGCTTAATGCCGTGTTAAATACTGTTTTTTTCATTCCAACATCCTCAATAAAATACACACAAGACGGTTCATAGGCTTACTAGGGTCTATCGAACTTTCAAATGGGGTGCTGACAGTCACTATTTTTTAGACAATATGCAGTGAAATTGTTGAAGCCTAGTCATTCTAGGTCAAACTATTTCGCCATATATTGACAAAAAAGAGTACTGCCCTGAAAGGCTGATGCTAAAATTACCCCAACCGTTGTTGAAAACCTAGCTAAGATCTCGACATTATCGTCGGTTTTCGCCTAGTTTAGTGTAACTTTAGCTATCAGCAGTCCTAATATTTGAATGTTCAATAGACCCTATAATATGGGAATTATCATAGCATAAACTCCAATCAAACCGTTATAGACGGTAGGGATTTTTTATTGATAAAGCGTTGTATATATGTCGAATTCATAGTTTGAGAGCCAAATTCAAATAGCTATCTAATTGAACAACCTATCGGCAATAAATACTTAAAATCATTGACTTTGTTGGTATTTTTTATTAAAATACCTGCCCTTACGCTAATGCGTGAGAATTGTCCTAGTTTGAGCTGATGCCTGTAATCTTGAGATATTACGGCTAAATACTAATATACAGCCAAACTAATGCCCTTATATCTCATCCTAATCGAGGAGTCTTCATGCCTGCAGTTAAGGTTAAAGAAAACGAACCAGTTGATATCGCTATCCGTCGTTTCAAACGTGCTTGTGAAAAAGCTGGTGTATTATCAGACGTACGTAAGCGTGAGTTTTATGAAAAACCAACGCAAGTACGTAAGCGTAAAAAAGCTGCTGCCGTAAAGCGTTATAAGAAGAAGTTACAACGCGAAACTATTCGTACCACTCGTATGTACTAATCAGTAATCTGATTAGCTAAGTACAAGCGCTACACTAACGCCACTGTTATCAATCGATATCAGTGGCGTTTTTTATGCTACAATTTTTGTTATTACTGCTGACATAATTTTTTATTAAAACCACTATCAGCAGGTTTCGTTCTAAAAATTTAACAAACAACCTCTAACGAATAGCATTTAACAGATCGATAAGGATAATAGCAGTGAGCCAACTTAAACAGACGTTATCAGACAATATCAAAGTTTCAATGAAAGCTCGTGAGCTTGAGCGCGTTAAAGTACTGCGCAATGTACAGTCAGTAGTGAAACAAATCGAGATTGACCGTCAGACAGAGCTTGATGATGCGCAAGTATTAGAAGTTTTGCAAAAGCAGCTAAAGCAGCGTCAAGAATCACTAACTATCTTTACAGAAAATGGCCGTGATGATTTGGCTACCAAAGAGCAGTTTGAGATTGATATCATCAACGAGTTTATGCCGCAGCAAATGAATCAAGACGAGATTATGGCATTGGTAAATGCTGAAATCGCTGAGCAAGGTGCTACGTCTATGCGTGATATGGGCAGCGTCATGGGTGTTTTGAAGAATAAAACAGCTGGCCGTGCTGATCCTGCTTTGATTTCTAAAATGGTTAAAGACGCGTTACAAGGCTAGCACTTGCTATTGATTGGCAGGCTAATCTGTATAAATAACCGCCTAAGGCTTAAAGTCTTTGGCGGTTTTTATTGCTTTGAGTTCTGCGTTAATATTGGCCAATAACGGACGCGCACTATTGGCCTGATCTGTGGTTTGCAGATTTTCCGTCAACTGTTTGGCTTGTGTCAAAGAGGTCAGCGCACTCTCATAACGCCCGTTCCATAGCTGATCATAACTGCGATAGCGCAATGCATTAATCGTCGCGATATTGGCTAACTGTGGTGAGGTGGTGGTCTTAGCAAGTTTTTCATTGGCAAGTTGTAAGCTTTGCCATGCATAACGATCGCTTGGCTGCTGTTCTGTTATTGGTTTTAACAAGGCTTGAGCTTTTATCGGTTGATTACTATTAGTCAGCGCTTCGGCTAGATAGAGGCGTAAGTCACGGCGCTCAGGATATAGGCGCTGTTGACTCTCTAAGACATCTACGGTTTGTTGCCACTTACCTTGTTCACTTAGTAGCTGACTGTGGGTAATCGACAATAGAGGCTCTAAATTTTGACGCTGCGTGCTTGATAACGCATTTATCTCGGCCAATACCTTATTAGCATCTGTAAAGCGCTGCTGTTCTCCATACCAATGCATTAGCGCAAGTTTGGCCCCGAGACTGTTTTTGGCAGCCGTTGTCAGTGTGACTTCGGATGCATGTTTACCAGTCACTTGCACACGCCAATACAGTAAATCAAACAGTGCTTGATGGCGCTGCTGCTGGCTCAATGAGAGCGCTGGATACTGCTGAGCGCGACTCTGTGATTCGCTCAACCGCTCATTACTCAGAGGATGTGAGCGTACAAAGCTCGGTAAGAATTGATTCTCAACTTGATTTAACTGACTCTGTTGATTCATCGTGGCAAAGAACCGTGGCATCGCCCGAGGATCATAACCCGCTTGGGTCATAATCTGCATCCCTACTCGGTCAGCCTCACGCTCGTTACTGCGGCTAAACGCCATGCTGCTATTCATAGAAGCCGTTTGACTGCCCATCATCACAGCCGCAGCGGCATCACCATCGACAGCTGAGGCAGCAATCGCGGCTAGCATACCGCCTAGCTGCATCAGCAAGGCTTTTTTACGTTCGTCAGCGCCGCTTTCGTAGTGCCGTTGACTGATATGCGCAACTTCATGCGCGACGACGCTTGCCAGCTCATCCATGCTACTAGCTGACAGTATCGTCCCAGTATTGATACCGATTACGCCACCAGGTGCTGCAAAAGCATTGATACTGGGGTTATCAATGATAACAACGCCAAGTGGTGCTTGCTGACGAGCTTGGGCATTGAGACGCCATGTCATGTCTTTTATCGTTTCTTGTACCCAAGGATCATGTTCCATTCTGACACTGCCATTGATATTCTGTAATGACCACTCGCCAAGCATTTTGTTTTGATATTGCTCAGCAAAGCTTAAGCCTTGTCCGCGCAGGTTTGGTAGCTCTAGTGTTTGCGGATCTGTGACTTGCCACGAGCTATCAGCCAATGGCAGCGTTTGACTCTCACGACTATGCGCACCACTAGCCATGGCTAGTAGCATCATTGATAGTCCTACCTTGATACTATTTGGCAAAGCGACATTCATAAAATGACGTTTACCTTTTCGCTTAGATAACATAATTGGCAAGCCTACAGAATTTGTGGCTACTAAAGAGTTGTTGCTGTCGGGTCGCTTCGTTCTATGAGCGTGGTACAAGTGCATATCCTATAAGATAATTAACGACGTCTTTTCGACTATACGAGCTTGTTTATCCAAGGTCAATTCTACAATGCACTTAACTACCAATAACTTAGCCACCCGTCACGATTGCGCAACATGGCTGTGTAATTATTAATTAGGCTACTATTTATGCAGTAAGTCTCAATCGTATAACTATTCATCGGGCAATTGCTAATCGCGCAACTCTTGGTTATATGATTCTAGTGAACCGAACGCAGCGTTGATTATATTCAACTGCAACTATACATTGTCTATTTGGTATAATAAGCAACAATGATAGTAGGTTTAGGTGACTGTGATGACGACCTCATAATTTATGATTGATGGATTATGTTCGTACTCAATAACAAAGCCTATCGCTGATAAAACAAATTAAAATATAGACATCTACAAGGTTTAGGTTATGCCCGCTGCTAGTGAATTAGTCATCAAACGTGTATCGCACTTTATGCAATTATCAGCGAATTTGACTGATGCACAGCAGAACGATATTGCGAAACTACTAGAATTGCTACCGGCTGAAAGTCATAGCTCAGATAATGTAGCTACAGCGCAATCTGAACTAGATATAAAAGGTTTTGTTGATGGACGTGGTCTTGCATGTCCGATGCCATTGTTAAAAACCAAAGTCGCATTACGTGACGTAACAGTTGGCGAATCACTGTATGTGGTTGCAACCGACCCCAACTCGCAAGCTGATATCACAGCGTTTTGTCGACAAAGTCAGCAATCACAATCGACAGATTATTTAAAGCTAGTGGTCAATAAAGTTACTGACCATTCGTCAGTTGATGGCACATCATTACAGCGTTTCACTACAATATATCACTTCATCATTACCAAAACTGATAGCAACTAAGCGCTGCTATCCTTTACAATTAAATCATAAAGATTTTTATCTGACTATTTGCTTAACTATTTAACCAAGGTCAAGAATATGGCTAATACTTCTACTGATGCTGTAAATACAAATAAAAAAGATGGCTCAGCTCCTATAAAAAACGATGCACGCGATGCTGCATTAAAAGCCGCTGCTCAGCGACCACCTTATGACGCGAGTACATTAGGTAATACCAGTACGCGCGACTTAGTACCAGCTATGCCAACTCACCTGTCAGCGCCAGGGGTCAACTTGGGTGCGTATATCAATACTGTCCATCAAATCCCAATCTTAACGCCAGTACAAGAGCAAGAGTTGGCGCATCGCTATTATGATGAAGGTGATGTCGAAGCCGCTCGTCTACTGGTGATGTCGCATCTACGTTTTGTGATTCATATTGCGCGTAGCTACTCGGGTTACGGATTGCCGCAAGCAGATTTAATCCAAGAAGGTAACTTAGGATTGATGAAAGCAGTTAAACGTTTTGACCCAAATAAAGGCGTACGTTTGGTATCGTTTGCCGTACATTGGATCAAAGCTGAAATTCATGAGTTCGTGATTCGCAACTGGCGTATCGTCAAGGTTGCGACTACCAAGGCTCATCGTAAATTATTCTTTAATTTACGCAGCCTTAAGAAGACTAACAATCAGCTGACACTAGAGGAAGCAGATGCTATCGCTAATGACTTGAATGTCACACGCAAGCAAGTGTTAGAAATGGAATCACGTCTAACCTCTTATGATGCTTCATTTGAGGCGCAGTCAAGCGACGATGATGATGGTCGTTACGCTCCTCAGCTATTTTTGGAAGACGGTATCGATCCAGCTGAGCAATTGGAAGAAGAAGACTGGGAAGAAAACAACTCATCAGCACTCATCGCTGCGATGGGTACCTTAGATGATCGTTCGCGTGATATCGTCGAGCAGCGTTGGTTATCTGAGCAAAAATCCACCTTGCATGAGTTAGCAGCGGTTTATTCTATCTCAGCTGAGCGAGTCCGTCAGATTGAGAAAAATGCCATGGACAAGATTCGTGATGCAATGACCATTGATAGTGTGATTTTGCCAGATGATATCCAGTAGCCCTAAAATGATACGAGCTGTTCAATGTTAAATTGGATCGGTATTGCAGCAATTAATATGGCTATCGCCGTAGCCTTAGGCGCGTTTGGTGCGCATGGTCTAGAAGGTCATGTCAGCATCCAACAACTCGAGTGGTGGCATACGGCAACGCTATATTTGTTCGTACATGCGCTTGGACTACTGCTTGTGGGTATACTGATTCGTTTGAAATATATTACTCAGACGACCGCTTGGTTATTACAAATTGGTATTATCATTTTTGCTGGTAGTTTGTATGCCATGACGCTTGGTGCACCGCGCTGGTTCGGTGCGATTACGCCTATTGGCGGCGTTCTTATGATTGCAGGTTGGCTATGGTTGGCCGTTTCCGCCTTTAGATTGAAGGACTCAGCTAGCTGAGCTATTTAATAGTTATTATGATTTTTAGCTCTTTGCATTAGCTGCAATGAATTATCAGTAATAAAATACAAGATACGTAGTGAATAGCAGATAAACAGGAATTTTAATTTAGTAGGGAGTATTTAATATGAGCACCATTAGTGTCAATGGTAAAAGTTTGCAAACCACTCATCAGACTGTACAACTGGTTATCAATGAGCTTGGTCTTAGTCAGGGTCGTTACGCTGTAGAAGTAGACGGCGAGTTGATGCCAAAAAGCGAGCTTGCTCAACTACGTATTGTAGAAGGTATGAATATAGAAGTAGTACAAGCCGTCGGCGGTGGTTAATAGTATTTAGACAGATAAGCTTGAGCTGACAGCTAGTTCATTTTCATTCTAAGTTTACTAACTAAGTTTACTAATGATAAAAAAGACCTCAACGTATTACACGTTAGAGGTCTTTTTTTATGTCAATTACAAACTAATGCAGTAGCTACTTATAAATTTTTTATTCTCTTAGTCTACTTTCACTAGCTTGTAACGATAGTGTTCAAAGTTTAGACTCGAACTATGCTGCTGGTACTGCTTCTGCAGGGGTTAGATCCTGATAGCGACTATCGCGTCCTGCACCCTGAGTCTTTTTGCGCTCTTGACGGGTTTTATATTTACGTACTTGTCTATCTAGCTTGTCTGCCATCTCGTTAATGGCTTTATACATATCATCTTCATACGCTTGGACAAACATTTCTTGACCCGAGACACGCATAATTGCTTCAGCTTTATGGCTCTTTTTACCGCCGTCGCTAGCACCGCTATTGTCTAACGATAAAATCACTTGAATACTTTGTATCTGATCAAAGTGACGCTCTACTTTTTCAAGCTTCTCGCGTACTGCTGTGTCCATAGCTTCTGTAACGCTGATATGATGACCACTGATAGAAACATTCATATTGTTGTCCTTTTATTTGTAACTTACAATCAACAGATGAGGTAGCATTCTTGCTCTTGTCATCCTGCCTTACCACTAACTATCCCAATGCCTCTAGTAATGTGTCGACGTATCCTTTTATCGTCTCCTTTATTAGTTGTAAATAAATACTATAAATCGGCGTTTGGTGTTCGTTGTTGGTATGACTCTAATTTGTCATGAAAATCGCTCAGTAGCAAGCCGTTAAATTGTAATTAAGTGTAACAATACCTATTATTTCTACTTGGTTTCTATATAATCAAAAAATTTTATTTTTTATATCTGGTTTACACTATACAGACAGGTAGCCATTAACCTTGTAGAAAGATGATCTTAGATAATTAATATTTCTGTTTGCGCTGAGTAGACGAGCCAATATTCATTGCTTCACGATATTTGGCGACGGTTCTTCTGGCTATATCGATACCATCTGCTAACAGCTCATCTTTGATACGACTGTCTGATAATGGCTTTTTGGGGTCTTCGTCAGCGATGAGCTTTTTAATCATGGCACTGATAGCGGTCGATGAAATATCTCCATCAGCACTACTTACGTGAGAGGAGAAGAAGTGTTTCAAAGAAAACAACCCTTGCGGTGTCAAGATGGTTTTACTGGTGGTAAGGCGTGAGACCGTAGACTCATGCAAGTCAACTTCTTCAGCAATTGCCTTTAGTATCAAGGGTTGCATGGCGGTTGCACCATGCTGCAGGAACTCTTGTTGATAGCGTATAATACTGGTCGCTACTTTGAGTAGGTTTTGATTGCGCTCTTCGATACTACGAATAAACAATCGAGCATCGGTGAGGTTTTCGCGTAGATATTGATTGTCAGGGCTGTCATCGCCGCGCTTGACTAGGTTGGCATATTCTTGGTTTACGCGTAGTTTTGGTAAGGTGTCTGGATTGAGGCGTACATACCAGCCATCCTCTTCTACTTCAGAGTTACTTGTCGCCTTATTGTTTCTAACAGGTGTGACCAACACATCTGGAATATCGTAGCTTTCAGGCGGCTGGGCATAGTCAGGCTGGCTAGACTGAAACAATAGCCCTGGTGAAGCGTTTAAGGTACGTAGTAGCGTAAGCGCAGGTGTAATATATTCTGGTGCAAGCCCTGTGCGTTCTGTCAGTGCTTTAATGTTATTACTGACCAAATGTTCGCTCGCTGATAATAGCGCTTGGGCTTCTTGTAGGTATTCGGTGTGGGCATCTAGTTTAGATAGCTGAATCGATAAGCACTCACTTAAATGACGCGCCCCTACGCCAACGGGATCACAGGATTGGATGATACGTAATACCGTCAAGACTTCTTCTTTCTCAACGCGCTCATCCCATTGATAGAAACTTGCCATCGTATCAAAGCTCTGCAGCAGCTCATCTATATCAATTCGAATAAAGCCCATATCATCCATAGAGTCTATCAAATACTCTGCAATCAGCGTATCAGCCTCTGATAGACGCTTAAAGTTCAGCTGCCAGCGCACATGATCTTGAATGGTAGACGATGTACCGCCTTGATAACTATCGAAATCTTCATCACCCCTACTATTGCCAGAGCCTGTTGCGGTAGAGGTATAGTTACCCGTGTCAAAGCTACCTATATCAAAGCTATCGGCATCTGAACTGCTGTAGCTATCTACATCTATTGCACTATCATCGATATTAGGCTGTTGAAGCTTATCCAAACTATCACTGAAGCTATCACTACTATCGCCACTGTACTCTGTACCGCTAGTAGGTACTGAGTCGAATGAGTCACTGCTACTTTGATTCCAGCTATCAAGCGTCAACGGCTCGCTCCACTCCTCTACTTCATCGTCACCACTGTCGTATTCGTCATCGTTTTCGATACGTTCAAGTAATGGATTACTATCTAATTTTGCCTGAACCTCTTGTGCGAGCTCAAGACTAGAGAGCTGCAGCAATTTTATGGCTTGCTGCATTTGCGGGGTTAGCTTTTGTGAGTTGCTCAGCGTGGTCGCCAATCCGAACGACATACTCATGGGCGGCTTATTGCACTCCGATCTTAGTGATATTGTGTTTATTCTGTCAGTAAAGGTAACGACATAAATCTTATCAGGACATGACGATAGCATTTTTTGTCACAATTTTGCTATGATAATTTATGTTTTGTCCGGATATGTTTGGTTTGCTATCGCTAGTAAACTATCATCTTGGCAAGGATGAGCAACCCATAAATACGAGCAGTCTGCTCATTACCGCGAAAATATTATAATAAATAAATTACGGTAAATGACCAATACAGCTCACACCAAATAGGAATATTGTCATGAATTCAAGTAACCATCAACTTAACGTCGCTGCTATTCAAATGAACAGTCAGCAGAATGTTGAGGACAATTTGGCAGATATCAAAGCCGCTATTACAGATGCACAAGGCCAAGGGGCTGAGCTTGTTGTATTGCCTGAGAACTGCTGCAGCATGGGACAGCAATCTGCTACTGCCGAGCGTTTTGATGACTTATCAGCGACGATAGCAGATTACGCCCGCACCGCTGGTATACATGTACTAGCAGGCTCATTACCCTGCCATTATCGCCCTGATGGCACTGTCGTTCCTAATGGTAGATTGCGTCAAGTGAGCCAACTGTTTGCACCAGATGGCACCCGTGTCGCACGCTACGACAAGATTCATCTGTTTACCGCAACGGTGGCCGATAAGCATGGCAGCTATAACGAAGCGGCGACCTTTGAGCCGGGTACACAGACTGCAATTGCGCCATTAGCAGTAGGCAATACAGTCTATCAGCTCGGCATGATGGTATGTTTTGATTTGCGCTTCCCAGCATTGGCGCAGCGCCTGCGACAAGCTGGTGCTGAACTATTGAGTGCACCTTCTGCCTTTACTTACTTGACTGGACAAGCACACTGGTCGCTGCTGTTACGAGCACGTGCTCTAGATAGTCAATGTATGGTCATCGGCGCAGCGCAAGGTGGTGATCATCTCTACAAAGATGGTAGTACGCGTCAGACATGGGGACATGCAGCCATTACAGCGTTTGATAGTAGTGTTATCGCAAGCTATGACGATAGCGAACTGGATAAACAATATGCCATCGTCATGGCGTCATTAGATAAGCAAGCGCAAGAGCAAGGCCGTCAGAAACTGCCTATCTTTGACTGTCATCGTTTGGCGTAGATTATTAATTACAGTAGATTTCGTACTCAAATACTAGTTAGGATTCTTATCATTTTGAGTATGAGTTGCTCGTGGATGGGCGCGATCATAAACCTGCGTTAATTTTGCAAAATCAACGTGGGTATAAATTTGCGTGGTGCTAATATCACTATGCCCGAGCATCTCTTGTACGGCGCGCAAGTCGCCACTGCCTGACAGCATATGTGATGCAAAACAATGCCGCAATAGATGTGGATACATATTCTGTGCGATACCTGCGCGGGTGGCAGCAACTTTTAAACGCTGTTGCACTGCCCGTGTTGATAATCTGGTGCCGAGCTTTTCACTGATGAACAATGCGCTATCCATCTGTTCTACCCATAGGTTACGATGCGGCAGGTAGCGATTAATTGCTTCTGCAGCCTTTATTCCTAGTGGTACTAGGCGTGTTTTATTCCCCTTACCCGTGACTCGTACCCGTAAATCAGACAAATCTACATCTGCCATATCGAGTGCAACCAATTCGCCAACACGCAAGCCACTACTATAGAGCAGTTCAAACATAGCTTTGTCACGTAACCATAAGCGCGCTTGCTCTGGTGTATCAGGAATCTCTTGATCGAGTAGCTGAGTTAGCAAATCGACATCAGCGATAGAAGGCAGCGGTCTAGGACTACGCTTAAGCTGATAGCCAGTGGTTGGGTTGATACGTGCTAACTCTTCTTCAATCATCCAACCATAAAAATGCCGAATCGCAGACAACTCTTGCTGGACACTGGCAAGCGCCAACTTATCTTCATCAAGACGTTGACTGATGTGCTGGGCCAGTTGCCGTTTATCACAGCGTGTCCACGTTAGACGCTTACCACGCAAAAATAACGCCAGTTGATTTAAACCAGCAAAATAAGCGGTCAGAGTATGCGGCGAATGGTTGCGCACAGACAATGTATTGAGCCAACGATGCACAGGTGCGAGTAGCTCTCGTAAGGCAGCGTCTGACTCTATATTGGCGGCCAGCTCAGTAGATAGCCAAGGTGCTGAGCTAGCCGCCTGAGTGTCTTTATTGGTAGACATAACCATATTAGAACCATCCTTGGTATTTATACGATTGGCCTAACAACAGTTATCAGCCTTCAGCATTAGGTTTAAGACCCGCTTGTGCCATCAGGCCATCTGGACTAAATACACCTTCATAGACGAAAGCGGTCGGACCCGTCATCGTAACTGAATAACCTGGCTGCCACTTGATAATCATGCTGCCACCATATAACTGTGCGCGAACTTCCTCACCTTCATCGAGCCAGCCTTCACGTATACCAACGGCTACTGCTGCACACGCGCCCGTACCACAAGCTTGCGTCTCGCCTACACCGCGCTCGTACACACGTAGACGAATGTGGCGCTGATTCATCACCTGCATAAAGCCCACATTGACGCGGTCTGGGAACGCAGGATGCGATTCAATTGCTTTGCCTAAAGTCTCGACCTCTGCATCGAGTACGTCATCGACTTTTATGACAGCATGCGGGTTGCCCATATTGGCAACGTACAGCTGTACAGGCGTACCATTTACATCAAGATGATAGGTGTTTTGGATTTTGGTCGTGGCTCTTGGGCTAAACGGAATCTCATCTGGCTCAAATTTAGGCTTGCCCATATCGACATCTACCCAACCATAACGATCAGTAGTCAGAGAAATAATGCCGCTAGCCGTCTCAACGCGTAGACGCTGCTTAAATGACAGTTTACGTGCCTGCACAAAACGCGCGAAACAACGCGCGCCATTGCCACATTGTTCGACTTCGGTGCCATCAGTATTAAAGATACGATAACTGAAATCGACATCAGGGCGCATGGGTGGCTCAACCACGAGCAATTGATCAAAGCCAATGCCTAGGTGACGATCGCCCAATAACTGCACCAAATCCTTGGTCAAATCTAGACGCTGGGTCACTAAATCAATGACCATGAAATCATTACCCAACCCATGCATTTTAGTAAACTCTATTAGCATATCTTTGATGTCCTATCCTATTTTTATGTATGCCTTATCTTAGCACGCTGTCAGATACAATCATAATAATACCAATCCCAAAAAATACGATTAGCGGTGTCAAACTTGTTTAGTCTACAGTGAGTAGTACTTGCACTCGTTTTCCTTGCTACTCTAATTTTTGTGAATGGTGTTGCCTTCAACTAAAGGCATGCCTTCAATTAAGAATCAGCTTTAATTAAAAAACACTTTCCTCAAAATCCAGTCATAAAAAAACCCATTGTCATTATCACAATGGGTTCTCTCCAACCATCAAATACGGCGATAGTTTTGGCTCGTCTTTAATCGCCTTACTGCGCCTGCCACAACGCTTCATCTGCATATAACGCTTCAATCGTTTCGCGCTTACGGATTAGCTGATGATTATCACCAGACACCATGACTTCGCTAGCACGTGGGCGTGAGTTATAGTTACTACTCATGGTAAAACCGTAAGCCCCTGCGCCAGTGATGGCCAACACATCACCTGTTGCCAGTGATAATAGGCGGTCTTTTGCCAAGAAATCACCCGTCTCACAAATCGCGCCAACGATATCCCACGGCTGCGTACCATCCGTATCGATACCGGCATTAGGTAACACACTTGGAATCACGGCCATCTCAGCTTGATATAAAGCAGGACGAATCAAGTCATTCATAGCGGCATCAACGATAGCAAAATTTTTATGCTCAGTCGGCTTGAGTACGTCAACTTGGGTCAAAAGCACGCCAGCATTGGCAACGATACTACGACCTGGCTCAAAGAATACAGTCAAACCAAGCTCGCTAAGCTTTGGTAACAACGCTTGGGCAAACTCATCGATAGAGACAGGCGTCTCATCGATATAGCGCACACCTAAACCACCGCCCAAATCGATATGTTGCAACTCAATACCTGCGTCACGCAGGCTATGTATCAGCTCAATAACTTTATCTAATGCTGCAACAAATGGCTCTACTTCAGTCAACTGCGAGCCGATATGACAATCAATACCAACGATGTCGATATGTGATAAGTCGGCCGCTTGCTGATAGACCGCTAATGCGTCTTCGTGAGTGATACCGAACTTGTTGTCTTTAAGACCTGTTGATATATATGGATGGGTTTTGGCATCGACGTTAGGGTTGACGCGTAACGAGATTGGCGCAGGCTTATCGAGTGATTTTGCCACTTCATTGATTAAAGTCAGCTCGCTGATAGACTCAACATTAAAACAGCCAATACCTTGAGTCAGCGCATATTCGATATCACTGTACGTTTTGCCAACGCCTGAAAATACCACACGTGATGCTGCGCCACCTGCCGCTAACACACGCATCAGCTCACCGCGAGAGACAATATCAAACCCAGCGCCTGCCTGTGCCAAGACACCAAGCACGGCAAGGTTAGAGTTTGCTTTTACGGCATAGCATACCTGATGATTCAGACTGGCAAAGCTATCGGTATAAGCTTGATAAACGTCCAATATTGCTTGCTTTGAATACACGTAGCAAGGTGTGCCATATTGTTTTGCTAACTCATCAATACTGACCTGCTCCATATACAGCGCATCGTCGCGATAACTTAGCGCTGGCAAGTGAGCACTCAACGCTTTCGGGTCAACATATAGCCCTTGCTCAGTTTGGATAGTAACGGATACGCCAGTAGCAGAATCGGTCAAGTCAGCAGGTAGTTCAGAATGACTCATATAAACATCTCTAATATAATCAGATTATCAAGGGTGAAAATTAAATTTAGGTAGCAAAGCTATTTAGCCAATCCAGTAGCCAGAAAATCTACAGTTAGTTAGACAGCTAATTAAAAGGCATCTGACCACTATCTATTGGTTCAGCTTAGCGATTAATAGCCTAGTAATTAATAGCTTGGCAGTTAATAGTCGTTGGGATCAGTACTAGGCTCAGGCAACACCATTTGCTCTTCTAGGTAGCGGTTTTTTTGATAGTTATCATCGTCGATACCCGCAAAGGCTGCATCTTGTGGGTGACTAGTACTATCCAGTACAGACGCACTGCCTTCTACCGTTTGACTACTAGAGTCTGCCAAATATAGATCGCCTTTTTGCCCGCAGCCTGACAATCCTACCATAACCGCACTGCCAATAAATAAAGTGGCGACAGCCTGACGACTGGTACGAGCGAACGAGCTAGCATGCTTGGCTGCTGAGGGGCTGTGTATAGTAGACATATAATAGATAACCTGTGAGCTTACGACGGCATAATGGCGATAGTAAATCGTGATAAATAAAAAACAAATGGACAGCCAAACCGACAGCGAAAGCACTGCCGTTATGACTATTTTCATCATAGCATTATTACATAAAGCTGTACGGATACTGAATATGATTGGTGAATAAATTTGCGTGATGTTGGATATTTTCTAGAACATTAGTCGAATTTTTATAGTAATATCGTCTGCGAGCTTAGATATGAATATATGACATATGGGTGTCTCGACAATATTTCTTACAATTTCGTGAGCAATAGCGCTGTTATGCCACCCGTATAAGTTATCCATTTATAGTTCTATAACTCACTGAATATAATTGATTTGTTTCATATTTAGCCATTTATTAATCACACATTTTAAACCTTGCCCCTGTCGTGGTGTAGAAACAAAAATGTGTTACATTATATTCCCAGTTTGCGGCGGCAATAGGATGCTAGCCTGAGATGCATACGCATTACCTCATGAGCATGGATGCATAGCACTGTCAGAAACAGTAGCCCAAGTATAAACAAAATCGCCAATATGCTTGCTTGATATTATCGGCATATACATAGCTGATTTTTATTTACTCGACGGTTATCAACTTCATCAATTCCATATAATAATGACATCATGTCTCAGTGACCTTTACTACAGCAGTTTAGATATCAGCGATGTAGCATTTGATGATAATAAAACAGGACGTGGCAATAGACGTCTTTTTTGTATCGAACGAACGATATAATTGATTTGCCCTTTATAAAAACCAATCTAAGGATAGAGTATGAGCGCCAACCTAAGTACCACTTTTGATGATAAGAATAGCGAAACATCAACCCTAACCAGCCCCACTTTAGTCCTCAACTGCGGTTCGTCTTCTATCAAATACGCGTTGATTAGCGATGACAACTCTACTCGTATCACCGGTCTTGCCGAAAACTTAGGTCTCGATACAGCCCGTATCAAACACACCACGCTAAATGGCGATAAGTTAGAAATCTCTATTCCTGGTGGTAGTCACAAACTCGCCTTACAAAAAATTCTAGAGCTACTAGAGCAATATCATTTCATCGCAGTCGGGCACCGTGTGGTACATGGCGGCCGTGAGTACTCTCAAGCCGTTCGCGTTGATCAGCATGCGTTAGAGGAAGTAAAACGTCTAAAGATACTAGCTCCACTACATAATCCTGCAAATGCTTTGGGTATTGAAGCGGTGCAAGCTATTTATCCTGACATTCCACAAGTTGTGGTATTTGATACCGCCTTTCACCAAACTATGCCACCGGTCGCCTTCCGCTATGCGTTGCCAAAATATCTATACGAAGAACACAAAATCCGTCGTTATGGCTTCCATGGTACGTCTCATGCTTATGTCTCAGAACGTGCTAGCCAAATCACTGAAGCAAAAGGCCCTCATGGCTGGATTACCGCGCATCTAGGCAATGGTTGCTCAGCAACTGCCGTATACGATGGCAAAAGTCTCGATACCAGCATGGGTCTGACCCCGCTTGAGGGACTGATGATGGGCACACGTAGCGGCGATGTCGACCCAAGCTTACATATGCATCTGAAACGTCAGCTCGGTATTAGTCTAGAAGAAACGGATAAGATGCTAAATAGTGAAAGCGGTCTGCTTGGTATTTCTGGCCTATCAAACGATTTGCGTACTATTGAGCAAGCTGCGAGCGAAGGCCATAAAGATGCACAGCTCGCCATCGAGATGTTCTGCTACCGCGCTGGTAAATACCTTGCCAGCTTAAGCTGTGCACTGCCTGAATTCACCGGTATTGTATTCACTGGTGGTATCGGCGAAAACTCTGTCACCACGCGCGCAAGTATTTTAGCCGTCATGCGTCATTTCGGTATCAAGATGGACGCTGAAAAGAACGCTGGATTGTACGGTGGCCAAGAAGGCAGCTTCCAAGCAGAAGGTAGCAGTGTCGAGCTGTGGGTTATACCAACAGATGAAGAATACCGCATCGCTCAAGAGACTCGTCAAGCATTGAACTTAGTATAAGCCTATTGATTATAATGCCTAGTGCTTATCTTGCGAAACGCTTATAAAAAGCTGAGAACGAATAAGATAAAGCGCTTGGCATTTTTATACTGCATTTCTCATGCTGCTCAAAATGACTCGACGTCTAAAATAAAATAAATTGTAGGACACATTATGCAAACCATTTTACTTGTTCCCATTAGTCGCGGTATCGGTGTAACATCAGCCGCGCTAGGACTAATCCGTGCCTTTGATTATAACGGTATCAAAGCGGGCTTTATGAAGCCGTTTTTGCAAGATGATACGCTAGACAAACAACACAGTTTAGACAGCTCAAGCGCATTGACCATGCACGCATTTGGCCTAAATCCGCCTGACTCTATCAGCCGTCAACACGTCGAGCGTATGCTAGGCGATGGCAATCTTGATGATTTGATGGAAGAAGTGATTGCCAATTATCACACCATCGATGATGGCCATGACGTCATCATCTGTGAAGGTCTGGTGCCGACCACTGAGACCTCTTACGCCTCACAAATCAACCGTGCGCTTGCCCATGCTTTAGATGCCAAGATTATATTTGTCAGTACGGCTGATATCAGCAAGCCTGCCTATTTAGCAGACAAGCTGGATGTGCATGCTCGCGAGTTCGGCGGTGTCATGGATGCGCGTACATTAGGCGTAATTTTGATGCGGGTACAAGACGTGCCTAACACCTTTGAAAATCAACCAGTCGCTCCAGGTGAGGCGGTCGTCAGCTTAGATCCAACCTTTTTGCAAGAAGTGCAGCGCCTATCGCCTTCGTTCAATACCGAAGTATTCCGCCTTATCGGGGTGGTACCTTTTAGTGACTCCCTATCTGTGCCACGTACATGGGATATCGCAACAGAGCTTGATGCAACTTGGTTAAATGTTGGCGAAGCAAAGACACGTCGTATCAATCGTATCAGCCTAACCGCTCGTTCAGTGGCGCGCGTCAATGAAGTCTTTAAGCGTGGTACGTTAATGGTCGTGCCTGGCGACCGTGATGACTTGCTATTGGCTGCTGGATTGGCCTGTATCAATGGAATTCCGTTGGCAGGTCTAGTGTTGACAGGTGGTATCACCCCAAGCAAAACGGTCACTGAGCTTTGGCAATCAGCGCTCAAAACCGGCATCCCTGTCATGAGTGTCGAGAGCGACAGCTATCAAACGGTACAGAGCTTGATGCATATGAGTTCTGAGATTCCAAGCGATGACACTGAGCGTGCGGAAGAAGTAGCGCGTTATGTCGCTGCTCATTTGGATTTGAGCTGGATTAAAGAATATTTTAGCCGCAATCATGAACCGCGCTTGTCCCCCTCTGCGTTTCGCCATCAGTTGGTCAAAAAATCACAGCACGCCAAAAAACGTATCGTATTGCCAGAAGGTTCTGAGCCACGTACCGTCGAAGCGGCCTGTATCTGTCAAAGCCGCGGTATTGCCAACTGCGTACTGCTGGCCAAGCGTAGCGATGTCGAGCAAGTCGCCAAAAATCGCGATTTGACGTTGCCAGAAGGTCTGGAAATCATCGACCCCGACACCCTTGATATGAGCAAATATATCGCTGCTGTCGTGGAGCGCCGCAAAGGCAAAACCACTGCAGACGTCGCCGCTGAATATCTAAAAGATACGGTATATCTTGGCACCATCATGCTGCAGCTAGATGAGGTCGATGGTCTGGTCTCAGGTGCGATTCATACTACTGCCAATACCGTACGCCCAGCGTTTCAATTAATCAAAACCGCGCCGCAGTACTCGCTCGTATCGTCCGTGTTCTTTATGTTGTTGCCTGAGCAAGTGGTTGTCTATGGTGACTGTGCGATCAATCCTGATCCGAACGCTGAAGAGTTGGCAGAAATCGCCATCCAATCGGCACAGTCTGCTGCTGCCTTTGGTATCGATCCAAAAGTCGCGATGATCAGCTATTCTACGGGCTCATCAGGCGCAGGCGCGGATGTCGAAAAAGTCGCTCGTGCCACCCAAATCGTCCGTGAGCGTGCGCCGAACCTCAAAGTCGACGGCCCACTACAGTATGATGCCGCTTCGGTCATGAGTGTGGGTAAACAAAAAGCGCCTGACTCTCCTGTCGCAGGTCAAGCCAACGTCTTTATTTTCCCTGACCTCAATACGGGTAACACCACGTATAAAGCAGTACAGCGTAGTGCCAACGTGGTCAGTGTCGGCCCTATGCTGCAAGGTTTGAATAAACCCGTCAATGACTTATCGCGTGGTGCGCTGGTCGATGATATTGTCTATACCATCGCGCTAACCGCTATCCAAGCGTATAGCGATTTGATTTAATCGCTGTAAGACTTGCTAATTAAAGTCCTTTATATCGCCGACTATCGTCATGATGGTCGGTTTTTTATTGGTGCTGTGGTGGTATAGTCAAAGTATCTCAAAAACGATATGGTACTGCTAATATCAATTTTTGCAGCCTCTGTCTGCGCAGGCACAGCAAGCAAAAAAATTGATTTAACAGTGCATAATGTAGCGGTATTAATTTTCACTGACTATAGGTGGTGATAGATAGTGATGACAGATACTCGCCCGCCCTCTACAATAGCGCTATGATTCAGTTAATATAAAAAGGTTAGCGGATAAAAGAATGAGATGTACCAAAGAGAGCATACCCCTCATTCTTTTATTTGCATTTATTTATGCCAAATATGAGCAATAATTCTCAAGAAAAAACAACTGCCCCTGCCATCCGTGCCTATCTTGGCGGCTCATTTGATCCGGTACATCATGGTCACCTAGAAGTGGCTCTACACGTCTATCAGGACTTACTGCCACTCGCAAAGCAGCAAAACCGCCCCTTACATGTATTTTTATTACCCAATGCGCGCTCGCCGTTTAAAACGCAGAGCACAGATCCCGCTCATCGTTTGGCCATGTTGCAGCTCGCAACGAAAGACACGCCGATACAAATCAATGAGCTGGAGCTATGGCAAGCGCCGCCCGTCTACACGATTGATAGTGTACGCACACTCAGACAGCAATACCCTAATGATTGTTTGATATTTATCATGGGTATGGACAGCGCGCGCAGTTTGGATAAATGGAAAGATGGATTGCATCTCACTGACCATGTCAATTTATGGGTGTTTAATCGTCAGAGCAGTATTAATGTGAATGATGGCATTAGCGAAAAGTTTTCTGACAGTCTTATATCTTCTAAAAAGAAAATAGCGTCCGTACAAGATGTTAATTTCTTAAAAACGCTATTACCATTGTCATTGCAGCCCCATATAACAGACTCACCTATCGAGCTGTTAATTCCATCTACTCAGCACTCAACAGATAGCTCGAACTCAAACAGTACTAATCCAAATAACACTGATCCGACTAGCCCTGACTTAAAAAGCACTGACTTGAAAAACGCCAATCAAGGACGCATTTATATAGATTCGAGACCTATTATTGCGGTATCAAGCACACAAATACGTGAACAACTACAGAAACTAGACGATCAAACAAATAAAATGCCAGTCGCTCAACGGCAAATCGCATCTATCGCACCAATAAATGATATTATGAGCAATACTGAATCTAATCCATTAGCTAAATGGCTCAATCCTGCCGTTTATCACTATATTATCGCCCATCAGCTATATTCTGCTGCTCAATTCCGTTAAAATCGCCTTATCTATGTCATTTTGCCTATCCTGTCTCTATGCGTGACTGACAACATATGATCAGTCGGATAAGACAAATTGACGTTTTACCCCTTTATTTTATATATTTACGATTCAAGAGATTAAAATTTATGACCAACACCATGACTGCAGAACGCCTAACAGAATGCTTGACCCTAGTACAAAGCGCTCTAGATGATATGAAAGCAAAGAACATCACTGTAATGAATGTAGAAGACTTGACTGACGTAACAGAGCGCATCATCATCGCTGATGGTACCTCAAAGCGTCATGTACGTGCGATGGCTGATAGCGTCGGCGCTGAAGCTAAGCAAGCTGGTTTTATGCCACTTGGCCGTGAAGGCGGCATCGACTCTGACTGGACGTTGATTGATTTGGGCGCGGTTGTCGTCCACATGATGACGCCGCAAGCACGTGAGTTTTATGACCTAGAAGGCCTATGGTCATCACCTGAGCAGTTGGCTGAGCTGGTTGCTACGCCGCGCGAAAAGAAAACTGCGGGTCGTCGTAACAAAAACAAATAAGCTTGTCAGTAACGATATTCGTTCAAAATTAAGAAACGCTCCACCAAAAAGGCCAGAATACTTATTCTGGTCTTTTTTTATGTAAATTTTATGGTGATGAACCAGTATAATCAAATACATCATTGAGTACAGATAAGCTCATTTCATATCAATATTTATTAGCCACTAAAGTTAAACCGCCAAAATTAAGCCGCCTTAGCCTATTCATTCTACCTATTAGGAAACCATATGAGCGCAGAATCGATCACGTCATCACCTGAGCAAACCTTAACAAAATCGCCTGAGCAAACCCTAACAGACTTTAACCAAGACTTGCCCCTACATATCGCTACCCTCACTTGTGTCCGCGCTGGCAAATCTATGCCATTCGCCCGTGAAGAAATGAGCGCCATTGATAAAGCACCTATCAAATCTCCTGTCGCCGTCAACTTTATGGGCTTAACCACTGATGAACAGGCTGACCGTAAGCATCATGGTGGCCCACTCAAAGCCGTGCATCAGCTAGCGCCTGCGACGTATGCAAAAATTAATGCAGAATTCGGTTTAAAGGTTCGCGTCGGTACGCTAGGAGAAAACCTTACGACTGAAGCTGTCGATGGTCTGCCTGAAATGACCGAATCTACCGTTTGTATTGGTGATGTTTTTCAATATGGTGGGCATTTTGAAAACGGTCAAGACATTAGTAATGATGATGCTAGCGTTCAGTTACGTATCGTCCAACCGCGCCGCCCCTGCTACAAAATCAACGACCAGATTGGCCAATTTACCAAAGTACCAAATATCGCAGCATGGGTCAGCAAGCAAGGTATCTCTGGCTGGTATTTCCAAGTTGTACGCGATGGCGTTATAGACGCTGATTTACCTGTGTATTTGGTTGAGCGCCCTTATCCATTTGCGACACTTGAGACACTGTGGCAATTGGCAAACTCAAAAGAAAAGTTTGATGCTAATGTGATTGAACCGTGGCTCGCGATTGACTGTTTAGAGGACAGTTGGAAAAAGGTTCTGGCTAAAAAAATCCAACAGGATTGAAAAGGTAACACTCAACAAAAACCTTTAATATGACTTTTCTATTTATAAAAGATAGCCACTACCCTGCGTAATGGCGTCACAAGGTTTTTCATGTTCTATGTCAGCTCCATAATAAACACTCTCTCCTTCTCTATATTTGATTGTGAAGGAGCATTTCATGAGTGAGAAGACAGAAAGTATCAGCTACCTACAAGCGATAGCGATTAGCGTCGGTGCGATTATCGGCTGGGGCGCTTATGTCATGCCAGGCGACTTGTTTTTGCCACAGTCACAGCTATTAGGCTCTTCCGTCGCTATTATTATCGGTACTTTAGCCATCTATATGGTTGCGCGTGCCTATATTAATTTGCTGACCCAAACGCCAGAGAACGAGTCAGGCGGCATCTATTGGATTGAAAAATACATCAATCGCAATCATGCCTATATCTATGGTTGGGGCGTCACGATAGGCTATATCTCTATTATCGCGCTCAATATATCAGCCGTCGCTTTGCTACTGCGCTATCTGTTACCTAGTGGCTTACAATTAGGTTATCTGTATACGATTGCTGGTTGGGAAGTCTACGCCAGTGAGGTGTTTCTATGCAGCGCGGCTATTGTTTTGTTCAGTTATATCAATCTAAAAGGCGTACGAGTCGGTGCAAAAATCCAACTCTATATCGCCCTCTTTATGATTCTATCAGTCACCGCGCTGTTTTTTGCCTCGCTTTGGATGACACCAACGAACCAAGCATTTTTGCCAACTGATATGTCTAGCAGCTCCATCACCAGTCTGGCATGGTTACCTATCTTGGCCGTTATGCCGTGGGCGTATGTTGGTTTTGAAACCACACCGCAGATTTCAAAAGCGATTAGCGATTCAAAAACCAAGACCAAAAGTATTATCCTAATTTCACTCATCGCCGGTGTATTGTTTTACTTTTTAATCAACTACTTTACCGCGCTAAACATGAGCTTTGACTATCAAGCGATCAAAGACAGCCACTGGGCGACAGGTGAAGGCATAGACAATCGGATTGGCAGTATCGGCATCTGGCTGCTGTCGATCGCTATGATTGGCTCGATAATGAGCGGTATCAATGGCTTTATATTATCATCTGTCAAGCTTTTAGAGTCTATGGGCGACACGTCATTATTGCCTAGCGTATTTACAGATAAACACAACCAATTCAGTAAGCAAAAAACCGTTATATTGATATGCTTGGTGTGCCTACTCTCTCCTTGGCTAGGTAGAAACTATCTACTCGATATCGTGACAATGGCATCCTTAGGCATCACCGTTGGCTTTGCTTATGTCACGACCGCTGACCTCATCAATGAGCGAAAAAAGAAACAAGCAGGTTTACTAAATTACCTCTCTGTATTAATCAGTGTGGTCTTTATATCACTGTTGCTCTTACCGTTTTCGCCCGCCGCATTGTCATTCAATGCTTATGTCTTGCTGGGATTTTTTATTCTGCTTGGGGCAATTGGTTATAAAAAAATCGCAGTCAATCCTAACGTTAATTAACCGCAACTATTCCCACACAGAGCAATTCATGGCAAAAAACATTTCCTCGATTGCATTGGCTTCAGTACTAATATCGTGCCTTACGCTATCGCTCGTGGGCTGCGTATCAACGACAGCGCCGCGTTATGTCATCGATAGCGATAGCTACCAAGCGACTGGCAAAAGCGAACGCATCAAAACCATCGTCCTGCACTATACGGTCTCAGACAACGAGCGCTCGATAAAGACACTGACCACGGGCAATGTGAGCGCGCACTATCTAGTATTAGACAATGATGACAATAAAATCTATAACTTAGTGCCAGAGAGCGAGCGCGCATGGCATGCAGGTGATGGCGGCTTTGCAGGACGGACGATATTAAACGATACCTCTATCGGTATCGAGATCGTCAATAGCGGTATCAAGCCTGAATATCGAGACGCGTTAAAAAATGGCACGCTCGACTATCATCCTTATGAGCACTATGTCGCATTTGATGAGCTGCAGATTAAAAAAGTCGCACAACTGGTGCAAGATATCGCCACGCGCTATGACATCTCACCGAAGAATATCATTGGTCACTCCGATATGGCACCCTCGCGCAAGATAGACCCTGGTGCCAAATTCCCGTGGGAACGGCTATATTTCGATTACGGTATTGGCGCTTGGTATGATGAGTTTGATAAGCAGTTCTTTATGAATCAAAATGGATTTGCGTCGGCAACGATACCTGAAATTAAGCAAGCGTTTCGCAAGTATGGCTATCAAATCAACGACACTGATACGTGGGACAAGGCCAGTCGCGATGTCGTCTATGCGTTTCAGCTACACTTCAGAGCGCAGCAGCCAACGGGGAATATGGATAGCGAGACCTATGCGATATTGCAGGCACTAAATAAAAAGTATGCTGGTCGGGATGATTTTTATTAAAGAATACAGACTATCAGGAGACATAAGTCATGAATAATTCTCAAAAAGATGAGCAAGACGATCTGCAACAGTATCTAGAAGAAAAAGCCAAGCAAGAGCAGGAAAAGAAAGAGGAACAAGAACCTGAGCCGCTCTCTGCCTATGATGCTTGTGTGCTAAAGGAAAGTGCCAAGATTCATGAGTTGATCGCTGAGGCTCAGAAGCGTCCCAAAGATGACTAACTGGATAGACGGTACTTACCAACCCTTACCAATCAAGAATATATAAATGCGCAAGTTGATGTCTTATGCTTGAGTAGACATAGTTAAACCGCTATGAGATCAACACTACAACTAAACAGCACTATATCACTTTATAAAAGAAGGCCTATCTACCGACTATTTAGGCTATTTATTGCGATAGGCTAATGATAAAATCACCGCTCACAAGGTTATAGATAGTATCACTGCTCGCACCATCTCATTGGCTTCCCGCATCTTTGGTTTTATCGTTGATTTTAATGATGGCTAAGATGCTGCGCAGATTTGATAGCTTGGCTTTGATAGCTTAGTTCTATGACCAGTCTCAATATTTTTATTATCAAACGAACACCAATAATACTAAAAAAGGAATATTTATGTATCAAGCCTTTCAAAAACACCTACAACAAGAAATCAGCGATATACGCGCGGCAGGACTGTATAAAAACGAGCGCGTGATCACCTCCCCGCAAGATGCGCTCATCAAGATTGCCGATGGCCGTGAGATGCTTAACTTCTGTGCCAATAATTACCTTGGATTGTCTGACCATCCTGAGATTAAAAAGGCAGCTATCGGGGCTATTGAAAACTCAGGTTATGGCATGTCATCGGTGCGGTTTATCTGTGGTACGCAAGATTTGCATAAGCAATTAGAAGCAGCGATTTCTAAGTTTTTTAACACCGAAGATACCATTCTTTATGCGGCCTGTTTCGATGCCAATGGCGGTGCCTTTGAGCCGCTGCTAACCAGTGAAGATGCCATTATTTCTGATTCGTTAAATCATGCCTCAATCATCGACGGCGTGCGCCTGTGTAAAGCGGCGCGTTATCGCTACGCCAATGCGGATATGCAAGATTTAGAGACTCAATTGCAAGCCGCGCAAGCACAGCGTTTTCGTTTGATTGTGACCGATGGTGTCTTTTCGATGGATGGTAACGTAGCGCCTATGGATGAGATTTATGCGTTGGCACAAAAATATGATGCCATGGTCATGATTGATGAATCACATTCAGCAGGCGTGGTCGGTCGCACTGGTGGCGGCGTGACTGAATTGTTTGATCTACGTGGCGATATTGAGCTAATCACTGGTACGTTAGGCAAGGCGTTTGGCGGTGCTATTGGCGGCTTTACCACGGGTAAAAAAGAAATGATTGAGATGCTGCGTCAACGCTCACGCCCGTATCTGTTTTCAAACTCTATTCCTCCTATGGTGGCTGCCGCTGGAGTAAAAGCGTTTGAGATGCTAGCGCAAGACAATACCTTACAAGACCAATTGCATGAAAATACCGCCTATTTTGTGAAGCAAATGCAAGATGCAGGCTTCGATATTAAGCCTACCGAATCGGCCATTTGTGCGGTGATGCTCTATGACGCCAATGTCTCGCAACAAATGGCAGACGCACTGCTTGAAGAAGGCATTTATGTGATCGGTTTCTTCTATCCTGTCGTACCCAAAAATGAAGCTCGCATTCGTGTGCAGCTTTCTGCTGCTCATACTCGCGAGCAGCTCGACCAGTGTATCGCCGCCTTTATCAAAGTCGCCAAGCAAATGAAAGTGATTGATTAAGCGTCGTTCGGTATTTATCTAGGGCGTGTCCTCAATTCAAACGAGTGTTCTCTAAATGGGCTAAAAACAGCTAAATTTTGCCAAACATCGTCAAATAGTTGGTCAATATCTCGATATTATCTGCACTATTTTCCTCGTTTGACGGCAATTTATCTCATTTTTATCACCATTTTTAAAATGAGAACACACCCCAGATTCAACCATGAAATGCAACACCGTTAAATAAGAGACAAGTATGAAAGCACTGGTTAAAGCCCATGATAAAAAAGGCATCTGGATGCAAGACGTGCCAGAACCGACCGTCGGCATCAATGACGTTAAAATAAAAATTAAAAAAACCGCCATCTGTGGCACAGATTTGCACATTTATAAGTGGGATGAGTGGTCACAAAAGACCATAAAAACGCCGATGATTATCGGACATGAATACGTCGGTGTCATTAGTGAAATGGGCGATGGCGTCAAGCATCTTGAAGTAGGTGACCGAGTCACTGGCGAAGGACACATCGCTTGCGGGCATTGCCGTAACTGCCGCCGTGGTAAGCTGCATGTGTGCGAAAACACCATCGGTGTGGGCGTCGACCGCGATGGCGCGTTTGCCGAATATTTGGTGATACCTGCCGACAATGTTATCAAACTCGATGAGCGTATCAGCGATGAGATGGCAGCCATTATGGATCCATTTGGTAATGCCACGCATACCGCATTGTCATTCCCTGTCCTTGGTGAAGATGTTCTAATCACGGGTGCAGGTCTGATTGGTTCGATGGCAACAGCGATTTGCCGTTTCGCTGGGGCACGTAATATTGTGGTCAGTGATATTAGTGATTACCGTCTAGAGCTTGCCAAAAAAATGGGCGCGACGATGACCATCAACCCAGCCAAAGGTGAAACCATCGAAGGCGCTATCGATACCTTGAAAATGCACGGCTTTGATATTGGGCTTGAGATGTCAGGCTCGCCTCAGGCCTTTGATTCGATGATTAGTAACATGTATAACGGCTCTAAAATTGCGCTCTTGGGCATTTTGCCTAACACCACCACGGTGGATTGGAGCAAGATTATCTTTAAGGCGTTAACCCTAAAGGGTATTTATGGGCGCGAGATGTGGGAGACGTGGTATCAGATGGAGCAGATGCTGATTAGCGGTATTGATTTGACGCCAATCATTACCCATCGCATGCACATCGATGACTTCCAAGAAGGCTTTGATATCATGGAAAGTGGGCAATGCGGTAAAGTGATTTTAAGCTGGGATTGATCTTAGTGATTCAGCATTTCAGGAGTCGTGGTTAGGGTTTACATTATCACGACTTATAAAACGGCGCTGATTTCAGTGCCTTTTTTTTTTGGGTATGAAAGAGTGATGAGAGAGATAAAGGATGAATAGTTAGGTGAAAATATTTTTATCCGCTAATCATGCGTTTACGGTAAAATCAACCTATGTTGATAAATGATGCAAAACTAAAACGTCTTACGTAAAAGATAATAAAAGGGACTTACCATGAGCGCAGGCTTAATCAAACACCTAAGAAAGAAGACTGATGAAGACAGCAATACCAAAATATTGATGTCGCAATGGGAGTTTGATGAAAAGCTCGTCGGTAAGTCGCTTGAGAATGTGGGTAGTTATTACCCACACTTTAGTAGTCATAACGAATCGCACTCTCAGCAAATCCTCGTCAATATCGAGCGTCTGTTAGGTAGCAATATTGAAAAACTGACAGCGACAGATACATGGTTAATTCTGGAAGCGGCTTACTGGCATGATATCGGTATGCTGTTCAATGCAGATGAAGTTCAAAAAGTCTTTGAAGAAGATGACTTTAAAGAGTATGTCGAAAGCCTAGCTAATGATAATACGCAAGACTTACATGAATTTGCAAAAGTGTGGCATGAAAATGGTTGGAATAAAGCACTGGTTAATCACTCAGACCCACATACAGGCGTAGAAAAATATCGTCAAATGATCGCTGAATGGTATCGCCGTGGTCATGCCAAAAACTCAAATTCAGTGGTTTTAGATCCTTTTGAGAAACTTGGTATTAGCTCTCCTCGCACTGAACTCCTCCCGAAACGTATCTATCGTTATCTTGGTCAAATATGCTGGGCGCACGGGCTTGGTTTTGATGATTACGTGATGAAAACATTACCTTTTCGACAAACGGGCATGGGTACAGAAAATTGCCACCCTCGTTTTGTCGCTTGCTTGCTACGTTTAGGCGACTTATTTGATATCGATGACAACCGCTTTTGTCCAGTCATGGCAAGACAAGTCGGCAATATGCCATCGTTTAGTGAAACGCATAAGCATAAGCATCAAGCCATTCGTGAGTTTCAGCTAGATAATGAAACGGTTAGCATAACAGCTATTTGTAGTACGGAAATGGCATATATTGAATGTCGCAATTGGTTTGACTGGATTCGTGAAGAGATTCAAAATCAAATGTCACAGTGGAAAAACATCGTTCCTAGTCGTGAGTTTGGCTTACTCCCAACTATCAATAAACTTGATGTCGAAATGACTGACAAAAAGATTTTACTTAACGATAAACCGATGAAATTCTCATTGGATGAAAAGAAAGTTATCGAGTTATTACAAGGCAACAACTTGTATCATGGTATGGGTGACGTAATTAGAGAGCTTCTACAAAATGCGTTAGACGCTACGTTTATTAGAGTATGGAACGATATCAAACAGAATCCTATCAAACGAACGGCACTTGAGAATGGGAATCCATATCATGCTGATGTTATTGCAATACTTAAAGACTATCCCATTCATTTGAATATCGATTTAATAAAAACCACACACGAATTCGAAAATATATGGAAGTTAAGCATTGTTGATAAAGGTACTGGAATAAGCTTAGAAGATTTAAACCATATGCAATATATGGGAGGTTCGAGCAAAAATATACGCAAGCTTAAGAATATTAGAGAAATGCCTTTATGGATGCAACCGTCTGGTACGTTTGGTATTGGGCTTCATAGTGCATTTTTACTGCATAAAAAGCTACCTCATGAATATCAAACACTAAAATTCGTCACTAAAAGTATTATTACTCACGATGCATTGGAAGTTAAACTGAACTCTCCTTTAGGTAGGGATGATGGTTATTGCTTCATTGAAAAAATAGAGGATAATTTTTCTAGTCAATATGGAACAACTACGGAAACTTATTTTTTAACTAACACCCCTCTATCATCAATTATTGGTATGGATGAAAGAAGGTTGGAATGCCCACCTCAGGAACTCGGACTATCATATATTCTTAATGATTTATTTATTCGAGAATATCCTAAGATTTACTTGGATGAGAAAATAAAAGACCGTATAGATAACGACCCTTTATATAATTCATCAATTACCCTATGGTTAGATGAAAAAATATCTTGGCTGAATTTTAAAAGTTACAGTTTAGCTATCCAAGTCAAGATAGATGATACTATCTGTAAAAATACAGATGAAGGCCATTATAGCTCTTATCATCTTTTTAGAGGTCAAGAAATACATCCTACTCGAGATAACCATCAGTTTTTGAATTTAAGTCATGAGACAATACTCTATTTAGATGTATATGGGGACTCCAAGCAGTTTGTTTCGATAAACAGGAGTGCATGGCGAGACTCTTCTATTATGAGCGTAATAAATGATATAAAAGAAGTAATTCAGTCTAATAACGTTAGCTCTAACAACTATCCGGAACTTATTCACGGGTTTAAATATAATAAGAAACTTGGCTTCGAAACTCTAAAAGACCTCATTAGAAATAAAGGTTTTAATAGTAATCATATAGAAGAAATCAAGTTCAACGATAATTATCATCTCTCTGAAGTTCTAGATATACCGATTTTCTTATCTGTGGATAATGTAAATAGTGATTCAGTTTCCAATGCATTAAAGAGTTCATTTAACTTATCTGAGATTAATGTATACCCTGAATTTAATGATTTATACTCAAAGGCTGCTCTAAACTACTTTTCAAAAAACAACTATATTATTTATGAAATAGAAAAGATAAATATAAACGATGAGTATAGCTATAAATCTAAAGTAGCCCTATTTTTCGTTAAAAAAGGACACTCTATATATGATGAGTCTAGAGAGTTTTTTAGTTTAGGAAACTTTGAATGTCAAAGAATAACAGTATTGGATAATAAAGAACTAATTTTTGAAGATCCTTATAAAGTTTCTGCTTATAGTCTTAATTTCCTAAGTGAGATTCTTGAACCTACGAGTATTTTACTTAATGAGCAGGTCATTCTTATTAGCGATACTTACGATGACTATCATATTTTTAGAAAATTTAAGCAACTTGTTACAGAGACGAGAACTGACTACTCCTTATATAGTTTTGATACTGATGATGTAGAAAAAGGAATAATCTTTCCATTTTTCATTGAATCAGGTGCAATACAGCTACATGACTTAGATAAGATTACAGAGTATATTTATAAGAATAACGAACATAGTCATATATCTATCGAAGATTTAAAGAGAAAGTATAGAGAATTAATAGAAGTAATTAGAAATTTTACTAGTGAGTCTAAAAACGAGTTATGGAAAGATTTTTTTCAGGACTATAACCCTAATTCAATCTAAAATTAGAGGAGCGGTTTAGCCCTGATTGTAGCGGATATACTTGGTTGATCACTGGGTTGCGGGGGCTTGGCTAGAGGTGGTCGCTCGAATGTTGGAGCACCTCTCGCCTTAGCCACCGCCCCAGTGGACGACCAAGATAGTAGCGAAAAGCAGGATTAGCTCCCTATTTTAAAAACCCAAATTCTAGACACAAAAAAGGTGAGCATTACGCTCACCTTTTTTTATATTTGCAACAATACTCTAAACCAACTTAGCCTATCTAAACCAAGCGCGGGCGTTACGGAACATACGCATCCACGCGCCGTCTTCATCCCACTCTTCTGGTTTCCAGCTATGGTTATACGCTTTTAGGTTACGCTCAGGATGCGGCATCATAATCGTCACACGACCATCAGTGCTACACAGACCCGTGACACCGCCGAGCGAGCCGTTTGGATTGAGCGGATAGGTTTCGGTTGGATGACCTTGGCTATCGACATAACGCATCGCTAGCTGACCGTGGTTTGCCATACCGTCGATTTCGGTATTGTCTAGTGTGGCATAGCCTTCACCATGCGCCACCGCGATTGGCAAGATACTGTCTTGCATACCTTTGAACAGGATCGACTTGGTACGCTCGATTTTGACATTGACAGTACGCGCTTCAAATCGAGCTGATTTGTTAGCGACGAAACGTGGAAAGTTTTCTGCACCTGGGATGAGGTTTTTTAACTGAGCCATCATCTGGCAACCATTACAGACACCCAAGCTAAAGGTATCAGGACGGGCAAAGAAGCGCACAAACTGCATGCGTAGCTCGTCATGGAACAAGATAGAGTTCGCCCAGCCAGAGCCTGCGCCGAGTACATCACCATAACTAAAGCCACCACAAGCGACCAAACCGTCGAAGTCACGTAGGTTGATACGACCACTGAGTAGGTCACTCATGTGGACATCGACCGCTTCAAAGCCAGCTTGGGTAAAGCCTGCTGCCATTTCCGTCTGACCGTTGACGCCTTGCTCACGCAGGATAGCGACTCTTGGTTTATTGTCACGACTCGCTAAATATGGCGCTTCAACCTTTTGATTCAGATCAAAGTTTGGTGCAGCGATAAGACCTTTATGGCTCGCGTCGCTAATCAAGTCATACTCTTGCTGTACGCAGGCTGGATTATCACGGCGACGCGCGATTTGATAGCTGACCTGCGTCCACGCTTGCTGTAATTCAGCACGGCTAAAGCGTAAGGTGTCATCACCCATGAGCGTTGGCGTTTGGATTAGTAAGCTGTCTTCTTCAGAGCTTTGACCGACGAGGCTTAGCATATCGCTGACGTTGTTTTGCTCTGCCAATTGCATTAGAGCCGCGACGTTTTCTGGCAATACTTGGATGACCGCGCCCAACTCTTCGCTGAACAGCTGACCGAGTAAGTTGTCATCATTTAATGACAGCTTGATACCCTGACGGCTGGTGAACTGCATTTCTGCGATGGTCGCTAATAGACCGCCATCACCGATATCGTGATAGGCACTGATGACACCTTGCTCATTACCCGCTTGGATAAAGTTAAAGAAGTCGATCAAGTCGCTTGGTTGCGCTAAATCTGGGCAATCGTTACCCAATTGGCTAAGTGTTTGCGCAAGGATTGAACCGCCTAAACGCAATTTACCTTTTGACAAGTCAATACGGTAGAACGCGCTATCGCCATTGATTAGCTCAGGGGTTAGCGTTTTTGCGACATCAACGACAGGCGCAAACGCCGTCACGACCAAACTCATTGGTGACACAACTGACTTGTCTTTATTTTCACTATTCTCGTTGGCATTGTCAGTCCAGTTAGCACGCATCGATAGCGAGTCTTTACCGACTGGGATAGCGATACCGAGTGCTGGGCATAGCTCTTCACCGACGGCATGTACCGCGTCGAACAATGCAGCATCTTCTACGTCATCACCACACGCGGCCATCCAGTTCGCTGACATCGTGATATCAGACAATTGAGCGATACGCGCACCAGCGATGTTAGTAATCGCTTCACCGACCGCTAGACGCGCAGAGGCTTTTGGACTGATAAGCGCAACAGGCGTACGCTCACCGACACTCATGGCTTCGCCAGTCATTGGCTGACCATCTAGCGCCACCAAGCCAGAAGCCGTCACCGCACAATCTGATACAGGCACTTGATAGCGACCCACATACTGATCACGCACGACCATACCCGTGATAGAACGGTCACCAATGCTAATCAAGAATGATTTGCTAGCGACAGTTGGGTGACGCAATACATCGGTGATTGATTCGGCTAAGTTGACATCGCCAAGCTCTAATGCTGGTAACGTGCCCTCAGTACGCTCAAAGCTGCGCTGCATTTTCGGTGTACCGCCGAGCAGTACTTGCATCGGCATATCGACTGGTTGCTCATCCAACAGCTCATCATCAACGATTAGCTGACGGATATCCGTCGCCTCGCCCAAGATGGCATATGGGCAGCGCTCACGGGCACAGATCGCATCGAACTGATCTTTGCTCTCTGGGCGAATCGCTAGCACATAACGCTCTTGCGCTTCGTTTGACCAGATAGCCATTGGTGACATGCCAGCTTCTAACGATGGAATCTTACGCAAGTTCAGATGCGCGCCCATTTCATGGTCATTGACCAGTTCTGGCATAGCATTAGACAGACCACCTGCCCCTACATCATGTAGTGAAACGATTGGGTTGCCGTCTTTACTGTTATTGCTTACATCGACATCATCGCCCGACTCTTCATTACCAGCTAAGGCCCAGCAGCGATCAAGGACTTCTTGGCAACGACGCTCCATCTCAGCGTTATCGCGCTGAACTGAGGCAAAGTCTAAGCCTTCATCAAGGTCACCACTATCGACTGACGATGCGGCACCGCCGCCCAGACCGATTTGCATCGCAGGGCCACCAAGAACAATTAGCAAATCGCCTTTTTTGATTGCATTTTTTTCAATCAGATTGCGTTTGATATTGCCGTAACCACCTGCCAGCATGATTGGCTTATGATAGCCACGCATCTCGCTACCGTCTTTTGCCGCAGAAGTGTCTAGCTGAAAACTACGGAAGTAACCGCATAGGTTTGGACGACCAAACTCGTTTGAGAAATTGGCTGAGCCTAATGGCGCTTCGGTCATGATCTCAAGGCTGGTTGCCATACGATCTGGCGTACCATAATCCTGCGTGCTCAACTGACCTGACTGCTCCCACTTTTCGCTAAGCTCTGGGATATGCAAATGTGACACGTGGAATCCTGTTAGACCCGCTTTTGGCTTACCACCGCGACCAGTCGCGCCTTCGTCACGAATCTCACCGCCCGCACCTGTTGCCGCACCCGAATACGGGGCAATCGCTGTCGGATGATTGTGCGTCTCAACTTTCATTAAGATATCGATGTTTTCTTGATGAAAGTCGTAAGGATGGATTGAATTGGCATCCATCGCGTCGGTTGGAATAGGATAAAAACGCATGCCGTCAGACCCTGCCATGACCGCGGCGTTGTCTTTATAGGCTGATAAGATACCTTGTGGGTTCGACTGGTACGTGTTTTTAATCATTTGGAACAGTGACTTTGGCTGCACTTCACCATCGACTGTCCATTGGGCATTAAAGATCTTATGACGGCAATGCTCTGAGTTTGCTTGTGCAAACATCATCAGCTCAACGTCAGTTGGGTTGCGTTTCAACTCATTGACATAGGCATTCATCAGATAATCAATATCTTCACTTGATAACGCAAAGCCGAACTCGGTATTGGCCGACTCTAGCGCTGCCTGACCTTGTCCGATCACATCAACATGGTTCAATGAGGCTGGCGCTTGATCGTCAAACAATTTGCTGACATCGCTCAAATCATAAACCAAGCTCTGAGTCATACGGTCAAACAATAACTGCTCAGCGTCTACTGGTAGTTTTTCGCCTGCGTCACCGTCTATTTTTTCATCGAGGGTTAACGTATAAACGACGACACGCTCAACACGATTGATCTCGATTTCACAGTTATTAAAGATATCTGTCGCTTTACTTGCCCATGGCGATATCGTACCAAAACGTGGCCCAACGATGACTTGTAATTGGTTGTCTTGCGGCGCATCTAGCGTTGCTGACTGGTCAACCGCCAGTAAATCTAGCGCTTTTTTATGTTCATCACCAGATAGCTCTCGTGATAGCACATACACTTGCTGTGTACTTATTTGACTGACATTTAGCTCGGTTTTTTGCTGAAACTGACTGATGAGTTGCTGCGTCTGAAAATCGGTAAGAAACGGTTGTCCGGCGATGGTCATCATAAAGGCATAATCCGTAAGATCAAGGCATCTCTGCCATGCTAAGTAAATGGTCTGGGTATTATAACAAGAAGACCTGTAATAAGCAGGTCTAAACCAAGATAAATTGCCGATAAGTTGCATTCTATCGCGACTTACTATTTGCAAATCGATAATTCAAAAAAGTATCTTTTTAGGTCGTTTTTGAATTATCCATCGAAAAATAGAACGCTCAAACCTACGCTGTCACAATTTTTACCTAACCTTCATATTCCTTACAAACACTCACATCGCATTACTGGGAACCTATATAAATATAGGGTGACAACTCGGTATTCTAGTCTCAGTTGTCAAGGCGACGATGACGTTTAACCTTTACATATATATTTAAGAGTTAAACATATCTAGCCTAAAGAAAAATTACTATAAATAATCAACTGTTCAATTCGGCTAATTAAAACAATGCTATATAAGCTCAATTAAAACACTATAAAAAAGGAAATTTATTATGAGTAGACAAGACCATATCGATAAAGTACAAGAACTGGTAAAAGAAGTGAAATTTGCCATGATGACCACTCGTACTCATGAAGGCCATTTACATGCCTGCCCAATGACCACTAGCGAGACGAGCATTGGCGCAAAAGAGATTTGGTTTATTGGTGATAAAACCACTGAGACCATCAAAGATATTGAAAAAGACCCACAAGTAAACTTGGCCTATGTCAGTCAAGATTCAAAAGATTATGTCTCAATTAACGGTAAAGCAGAATTGGTCGAAGACCAAGAGAAACTAGATGAGCTATGGTCGCCAATTTACAATGCATTTTATGAGCAAGGTAAAGAAGATCCAAATGTCCAGTTAATCAAAGTCGTCCCACATGGTGCCGAGTACTGGTTAAGCGGTAGCTCAGTCGTCAACATGTTTAAAATGACCACTGCTGCGGTAATGGATGGCAAAAAAGCGACTAACTTGGGTGAAAACAACTCAGTGACGCTATAAGTTGTCTGATTTATAAGTAGCAAAAACAAAAACGCCAGTGGCTAATGCGACTGGTGTTTTTTATTGTTTAAATTTTATGCTAACTATTTTTGTCTTATGGAATTATCCGCTTTGCTTTAAATAAGGCCAAGCAGCTTTTAGATAGATCATCATCGACCATAAGGTAAGTATCACAGCGGCGACCATTAATACATAACCGATGGTTTCAAGCGACTGCCAATTAAGCAGTAGTACGGTAATCGCTACCATCTGAAACGTGGTCTTTAGTTTGCCCACATAAGATACCGCGACGCTAGTGCTTTTACCCAACTCTGCCATCCACTCACGTAACGCTGATACTGCGATTTCACGCGAGATAATGACGATAGCCGCTATCGCCATAATGATATTGGGATGCCACTGTACAAGGACAATGAGCGCTACAGCTACCATCAATTTATCAGCAACAGGGTCCAAAAAGCGACCAAAGGCTGACATGACATTAAGTTTACGAGCAAAATATCCATCAAGCCAATCGGTAATTGCGGCAATAATAAAGACGCCAGTCAATAATAAATGGCGCAACAAACTATCGCTAAACTCGCTCATCCCAACGCGTGCAATGACATTGTCTGAAATCGCAGGCATACCAATACCCATAGCTGGCGGCCAATAGGCAATCGCGACAAATAGCGGAATCATCAAGATACGCGCAATCGTAAGGTTGTTAGGCAAGTTAAAAATACTCTTGGTATTTTGCGAACTTGGCGGTTCTTCCTGCGTATGCAAATGCGTGCTGTCAGTCATGGCAAACCCAGTTTAATATGAACATAATAATGGCAGATAGCTTAGCATTTTTCGGACAAGGCGTCATGCCATCTCTGCAGCGATTGAGTTATCAAAGATATCAAGAAAGGTATCAAGGCTGACTAGATGACCTTCTATCGACATAAGGTATTGAAATTATTGGAAGCCTTTATGAATGATTTCACCATAAAGCTCCGCTACTTACTCTAAATATCAATGCTTCATACCAGTCTTGGCGTCTTTTGGATTTTTACAACGTAATATACTGTAACCAAAACCGCCAGACAGCACTCAATTGCGCTATCATAGCGACTGTACCAGAACACTTGTACACTTAAATCAGTAAATATTAATAGCTAAGTAAATATCTCCACCTATTGTATTGATAATTATTACCCTTATAAATAACAGTAGAGAGCACCAATAATTACAACAACTCTTGACCACGGCCTGTGTAGCTAATACATGACCCGTTTTCCTCAGCCCACAGTACCTCCTCTGTGGGCCTTTTTTTGCTTACATTTTGCTAAATGTTGAGTTTTCGACTGTCCAAATATCGTTAAACGATGCAAAATAATGAGCATGGATATTGCGCTTACTGCGTTTGCATGATTGCTTTAACAGTTTGCTGCGCCATTCGATAGCAGCTCTCAATATTACCTTTTGCACACCAGTCACCACTGACGATCCATTGCTTGGTTGCATCGATTAAGATGCCTAGCTCTTCAGTATCCTTATTTACGATAGTAGCTGCATAGCGCCAACGATGGCAGTCTATTTGGCTAGGTGCGCTGTCCTCATTCCAGTTCAATGCTTGTTTTGCCGCCTGTAATAATTGTTCTTTTACCAACTCAATATCATCATCGACGTGGGATTCTGACCAGTCATTACGTGCATGAATGGTGACACTTGGTAGTAGTTCACCATGAGCAGGCTTTTGATGCTCAATAAATATCCTATCGAGAATAGTGCTATTTAAATAAGCGACATCCCATTGCGGTGTTAGTTGGCCCTTTAATGTTTCAGGTAGCTTTTGTACATCATCCCAACCAAGCATCAGCGTATAGCAGGCTTGCATTTGCGGTTTAGTAATTTTGTCTTGCTGACTAAACTTACTATCTGCCATCAACTCTAACGCCTGACCATTTGGCGCTGTGCAAATAACCCAATCAAACCAGCCCAGACTGGCTCCAGTTTCATCAAATAGCTCAGTTTGCTTGCTGTTTTGATTATAAGTTTGGTTCTGAGACTGCTTCTGGTTTTGAGACTGCAAATACTGAGCAAGCGGTGCGACACGAGTCTTAAATACTATGGTCGTGTGATTAAGCGCAGCGGCCAATTCACGGCCCCAACTGGTCATTTTCGGTGTGCTGATATAGCGTGCATGCACCGCGTCCCATTGTTCTTTGCTTTGGATATTAGGCGGTTGCCCATTTTCACTTGATGGCGTTAACTCAACCACTTCGGCACACCACGGCTGTAGCAACCCTGTATCTAACCAAGGCGCGATAAACTGTTGAAAGTCGGCAGTTTTCGCAGTAAAAAACTGTGCACCGAACGACCATTGCCAGTTTTTATCAGTCTCACTATCGCGGCGATAGCGGGTCGCTAAACGGCCCACACTACGTGATTTTTCAAAGATAGTGATTTGTGGGGTGTTAGATGACGAGCTTGATTGGTTTGACGCGCGCTCTAATAGTGTTGCTGAGAGCAATCCCGTTAGGCCACCACCGATGATGGCGATTTTTGGGTCAGATAGAACAGTTGAGCATGAAGCATGATCAGTCATGATGACAGTAGACCTTATAAAGTATTTATGAGTCGCTACTATATTAAGTATCTAACCTAGTAAGTACCGAGTGACTCGTCAATTGAAATGGTAGCGATGTTATCTTGTTAGTATTATTGAACCTTCAAAATGCGCCAATATCAATATCGTCTACGTAAAAAAGCCATGCTATTCTCGATAACATGGCTCTTATTTAACTTTGATATATGAATATATATTAATGGCTAGTATTGAATCACTATCCTTAATACTGCAGGTTTGTTAGCAGACTGAACTACTCTCCACGGCCCGCTTTGACTTCTTCGACCAAGTCATTAATTACTGAGCTATCGGCAAGCGTAGATAGGTCGCCCAGTCCCACATATTGCCCTGCTGCAAGGTTACGCAAGATACGGCGCATGATTTTTCCCGAGCGCGTTTTTGGTAGTGCATCAACCATATAGATGGCATCTAAAGTCGCAATTGGTCCAATCTCGGCACGCACATGACGTTTTAGTTCTGCTTTTAGATCGTCGGTCTTTTCTTCACCTGACTTTAGAATGATAAATGCACAGATACCTGTACCGCGTATCTCATGCGGCATACCGACAATCGCAGCTTCAGCAGTTGCAGGATGCGCAACCACGGCGCTCTCAATCTCTGCTGTGCCCAAGCGATGCCCTGCTACGTTGAGTACATCGTCGACACGACCAGTAATCCAGTAATGCCCATCTTCGTCACGCTGAGCGCCATCACCTGTGAAATAATGACCTGGATAATCGCTAAAGTAAGTCTTTAAGAAACGTGGATGGTCATTGTAGATAGTACGCATTTGCCCTGGCCAACCGCTACTGATCACCAAGTTACCTTCTGCAGGACCTTCTAAAATAGCACCATCGCTATCAACGATTTCTGGTTTGACGCCGTATAGTGGTGTCATTGCCGCGCCTGGTTTGAGATCGACCGTGCCTGGTATTGGCGCCATTAAGATGCCACCAGTCTCGGTCTGCCACCATGTATCGACGATAGGACATTTACCATCACCAACGACATTGTAGTACCAGTCCCACGCTTCTGGATTGATCGGCTCACCGACCGACCCTAGCAGACGCAAACTAGAACGATCCGACTCTCGAACAAAGGCATCGCCCTCTTTCATCATCGCACGAATGGCTGTTGGGGCGGTATATAGGATAGTCACGTCATGCTTATCGATAATATGACCAATACGTGCCCATGTTGGATGTTCTGGCACACCTTCGAACATTACCGTTGTCGTGCCATTGGCCAGTGGTGCATAGGTTGAATACGTGTGACCGGTAATCCAGCCCACATCTGCCGTACACCAGTAGACGTCATCTTCTTTAATATCGAAAACATCACGGAACGTTGAGATAGCATAGGTGATATAGCCGCCTGTAGTATGCACGACACCTTTTGGCTTACCAGTAGAGCCAGAGGTATATAATAAGAATAGCGGGTCTTCGGCATTCATGACTTCAGGCTCGCAAATCTCTGATTGACCATCGACCAAATTGTGATACCACACATCACGGCGGCCACTCATCGGTATAGAGTTACCTGTACGATGAACGACGATGACTTTTTCGACACTCTCAGTGCCATCCATATCGAGTGCGTGATCGACATTGGCTTTGAGCGGTGTGTGCTTACCGCCGCGTAACCCCTCATCAGCGGTAATAACAACTTTTGAGCGACTATCTATCAAGCGATTGCCCAGACTCTCGGCAGAAAAACCACCAAACACCACTGAATGCACCGCACCGATACGCGCACATGCCAGCATCGCTACCATGGCTTCCGGTATCATCGGCATATACAAGGTGACGCGATCACCTTTTACAACGCCAAGCTTGCGCAATGAGTTACCCAAACGGCAGACAGCTTCATGCAATTCTTTAAAAGAAATGATTTTGTGCAGTGAAGGGTGATCACCCTCCCAGATGATAGCAGGCTTATATGGGTTTTCTTCGAGGTGACGATCAAGACAGTTGACTGAAATGTTCAGCTCACCATCTTCAAACCACTTGATGCGAAAATCATCTAAGTCATAATTGACGTTACTGACCTTGGTCGGTTTTTTTATCCAATCGATTAGCTCAGCACGCTTCGCCCAAAAAGCATCAATTGCTTCGGCTGATTCGATAGATTGCTGGTAGTCTGTAAGGTACTTATCAGGTGTGGTATTGGCAGCAGCCATAAACTCGGCTGAGATAGGAAATGATTTCTGAGTCATAGTGTTGGGTCCCTTTTAATTATTATGACCTACACGGACAAACGTCTATGACGCGCCCCATGTAAGCGATAAGAGTCATCTTCCATAATGTGTGACACTCATCGTTAGTTTGACAAATAAGCGTGACGGTTGCAAGACATCAAAAGCCAAACATAACAATTTCACTGTACATCTGTATGTTTAGGCACAAATAATCTAGTTGCTATAAGGGAACTGACTCATCCCTCTAGTCAATTTCTATTGTCTGTAGCTTACTTTGTATTGAGAAGGGTTTTGGACTTATAAATAATCATAAAATAGTTAACATATAAAATGAGATTATTACCAAACCTAAAGCTTATAACCGACACAAGCCATACTTATGTATGGCTTGCTACTATCGAAAATCCACTAAACATCTAGGATGTATTATTTAAGCTGCGTTACTGTTTTCCATTGACCATTTTGTACTTGTGACAAGTAGATATCATTAATCGCGACATGGCTCTCAGGCGTGATGGCAACTGTAGATCCTGTGACGCCATCGACAAAACTGACAGTCTCAAGACCCTTGTTGAAAGTATCGGCATTTAAGTCAGGACCTGCTGCGGTTAGACCATCAACGGTCACTTTGGCAGCTAGATAACCAAGAATAGCACCTGCTGATACTTCCTCCCCTGTGGCTTTTTCAAACTTCTCAACCCAAGCTTTAGTCTCAGGCTCATTGGCTCTTAATGCCAAATCATTATAGTACGATACAGAGTATAGGCCTTCACTTGCGCCGCCTGGTGCCGCCGCAACTGCAGGATGGAAACCAGTCACAGGAGCGATAAATTTCACATCACTCCAGCCCATAGCGTTTGCTGTACCGACCGCGGTGATAGCGCCGCGAATGGTTAGAGATAAGGCGATAAGCTCACATTTAGCGTCTTTTAACTTGGCCATTGCCCCAGCAAAGTCGGTTTCATCAGGACGATGTGAGCTGGACTGAACTAACGTGACGTTAGGATTGTTATCGCTGATATCCTTAGCCGCCTCATTGGTCTCTTCACCGTAGTCTGACGGAATATACATGACACATAAATTGCTAACTTTGTTTTCGGCAATAAGGTACTCCATACCTAGCTTTATTGAATCATAATAGGTACTACCAGCGGTATAGCGACGATTGAAATCCCCTTCCTCTTGCATAGCCCGAGCAAAAGTGAGCGGCATGATACTAGGAACATTGGCACGATCCATAATAGGGAAGCTCGCTAAGTTGTGCGGTGTACCAAGCGACATCAACATCGCAAACACTTTATCGCGGCTGACCAATTTGTTCGCAGACTGTACGGCCTTTGGTACTTGATAAGAATGGTCCTCGACGATGTAACGAATCTTTCGACCATTGACCCCACCTGCCGCATTCACCTCATCGAAATACATATTGGCGGCGGCGACTGCAGGATTACCAAATCCAGCGAACGGACCTGATAAATCATTTGCACCGCCTAAGATAATTTCAGTATCGGTCACGCCTTGTACTGGCATGTCACTTGTAGAAGTAGATGTAGCAGCTTCAGTATCAGTGCCTGTCGCTGCGGTCGTTTCTGGATCACTACACCCCACTAGACCCATCGTACCGACTGTGAGTGCTAGTAGCGTGGTCTTGAATGTCCATTTCATTGCCTTTCTCCTTGCGACTCCGTCGCTGTTAGTTTGATGCTCTTGAGATTAATACTTTCGAGGTTGAGACGACTTCAAAAAAGCTGAACGGTGCTAAACTAAACTGCATTAACGGGCTAGATCAGTACATAGAGTCGATGAGAGCGTGATGCTTTTTCTCAACCAAATTTCTTTTCAATTTCATCGTCGCGGTCAATTCGTCATCTTCAGGACTGAGCAGCACATCAATAAGCCTGAATTGCTTTATGGTTTCTACCTGAGCTAAGGTCTCGTTAGCAGACTGTACGACGTCATCTATCAAGGCGATAACTTCTGGCGCGTGACACAACGAGCGAAAATCAGAAAACATCACTTGATTGTCTTGCGCATATTTTTCAACGTTTTCTTGATCTATCATGATCAGACAAGTCAAATATTTCCGCTTATCGCCAATGACGACCGCATCTGAGATATAAGGTGAGAATTTAAGTTTGCTTTCAATTGCAGCTGGTGTGACGTTTTTGCCGCCTGCAGTGATAATAATGTCCTTGATACGACCCGTGATGAATATATAACCGTCTCTAATCTCACCGACATCACCCGTATGTAGCCAGCCATTACGTAAGTCCTCAGCCGTTTTTTCTGGCTTATTCCAGTAGCCTGCAAACACGTTCGCCCCTCTTACGAGTATCTCCCCATTATCGGCGATACGGACTTCAGAGTCTGGTAGTGCCTTACCTACGCTGCCAGCCATCTGCGCTTCAGGCGTATTGACCGATATCACGCCCGCACTTTCGGTCATGCCGTAGCCTTCATAGATAGGCACCCCTATCGCATGAAACCAGCGGATAATATCTAGCGATATGGGCGCGGCACCAGTGGTGGCACGGCGAATATTGCTCATACCTATCAGATCACGGATTTTGTATAGCACCAGTCTGTTCCAAAACTCGTAACGCAGTCGCTGACCTGTCGTAGGAGTCTTGCCTGCCATCACGATATCAGCATAGTCATGACCTGCTTTGATAGCTTGATCAAAAGCCCAGCCATTGAGTGCACTGGCGTCGCTACGCATATTACTGATAGAGGCGTACATTTTTTCCCATAGTCTGGGCACAGCGGTAAAAGTATCAGGCGATACCTCTTTCATATTCTCAAATACCGTCTCTGTGCTCTCAGCAAAGTTGACGATACAGCCTCGATGGATAGGCAAATCCACTGACGTTAGACGCTCAAGCACATGGCATAGAGGCAGAAAACACAGCTGCTCATCAGTAGGCAATATAGGAAGAATATCTATGCTTGTTTTTAGCTCAAAGAGGACATTGGCATGCGTTAAGATAGCGCCTTTTGGGTTACCTGTCGTGCCAGAGGTATAGATTAAAGTACGTATGTCATTAGGTGTACCTTGATCGATATAATTGCTAAAACGCTCTCTTGCGTTATCAACACTTCGTCCAATCGTATATAGCTCATCGAGGAAAACAACCTGATCATCCTCTAGGCTACGCAAGCCTTTGCGGTCAAGGACAATGACTTTTTTGACATAAGGTGTCTGTTCACGAACCTCTAAAAACTTATGCAATTGCTCATCGTTTTCTACAATCAGAAACTTTGAGTGGCTGTCATTTAATATATAAGCAAGCTGCTCGGGACTGTCTGTCGTATAGACACCATTAGGTATCCCGCCTACGCCGCAGACACCCATATCAAAATAAAGCCATTCTTTATTGTCTTCACTTAAGATAGAAACGGTATCGCCTTTACTCAGGCCAAGCTCGACGATTGCCATACCGATATCGCAGCTATGATGATAATAGTCTAGCCAACTATAACTCTGCCAAATACCAAAGCTCTTTTCGCGATGAGCAATCCTGTCGCCTCGGCTCAAGCAAACCTGTCGCCAAAGTTTGCTCAACGTATCGCACCCTTCTAGGATTTGAGGTGCATGATCGAAAGGTGCATTGTGTATCTTTCGACCCGTATCGTAATCATAATTTTTAGAATTATCGTAAGACGTTACTGGCGCAGCAGATGTTTCTTTCATGTCTGCCGCATCTGCAGGAGAAAGTGAAGTATTGTTTTCAGTATTAACATTAACATCAATATCAATGGAGGTCGTCATGATTATTATCGCCAAGTCTTTTTGCGTTTCCACCGAGTGGCTTCCGCAGTGTTATCTTTGGTTTGTCCCAAATAGAACTCTTTAATATCATCAGAGTGCATCAATTTGTCCGCTGAGCCTGCCATGACAATACGCCCTGTTTCTAACACGTAACCGTAATCCGCTGCTGCCAAGGCAACTCTGGCATTTTGTTCAACCAGTAAGATCGTCACACCTTGCTCTTTATTTAATCGTCGAATAATGGCAAATATCTCTTGTACTAGTAATGGAGACAGCCCAAGAGACGGCTCATCGAGCAGCATAAGAGAAGGTCGTGACATCAGCCCTCGACCAATAGCTAACATCTGCTGCTGACCACCAGACATCGTGCCTGCAGCTTGTGTACGGCGATCTTTTAGAATAGGAAAATACTCATATATCATCTCGACATCGCGCTGTATCTCAGATTTGTCACGCCGAGTATAAGCGCCCATCGCTAAGTTTTCGGCGACATTCAAAAAAGGAAATACCTCGCGTCCTTCGGGTACGTGCGACAATCCTTTTTTGACCAAGCGATCAGGCTCAGTGCCGTCGATACGCTCACCGTGGAACCATACTGCGCCTTTGCGAGGATTGATGACACCCGAGATGGTCTTCATTAGCGTCGTCTTGCCTGCCCCATTCGCGCCCAAAATCGTGACAACTTTACCTTCCGGCACCTCTAGACTCACGCCTCTCAATGCCATCACTGGACCATAAGCGGATTCTAGATTTCGCACTTCAAGCACGTTGTTCTTTACTTCAGAGTCGACCAAATTCATTTCGGTAGCCGGCGCGGCAGAGGATAGTGATTTTTTAATAGCTGACATTACACACTCTCCTGTCCAAGATAGGCTTCAATAACCTGTGGATTGGCTTGCACCTCAGCTGCCGTGCCCTGAGCCAAAAACTTACCTTCAGCGACGGCCAATACGCGATCTGACACCCGATTCACAAGACTCATGTCATGCTCTACCATCAAGATAGTCAAGCCTAAGTCTTTTTGCATATCCTCGATCCACCATGCCATCTCGGACGTCTCCTCTACACTAAGACCAGAGGCCGGCTCATCGAGCAAAATAAGCTTTGGATTAGCGGCTAGTGCGCGCGCAATCTCGACCACCTTTCTAATGCCGTAAGGCAGACCTGCAATGAGCTTATCTCGATAAGGGGCTAACTCTAAAAAATCTATAATTTTTTCAACTTGCAAACGATGCTCGCGCTCGCTACGGCGCACTTTTGGCAAAAACAATAAGTCCTGTATCCATGACGTATTGCGCTGCGAATGGCGACCGATAAGCAGGTTTTGAAGCACGCTTGAGTGATCAAATAACTCGATATTTTGAAACGTACGGGCGATACCCAATTTTGCGATATCGTGCGCAGGTAGCTTGGTAATATCAGTACCATCAAAGGTAATACGACCACTAAGCGGCTCGTACAAGCGACTGATTAAGTTAAAAATCGTTGATTTGCCAGCGCCATTAGGCCCTACGATAGTGAATACCTCCCCCTCGTTTACCTCAAAACTAATATTATCAACAGCTTTTACACCGCCGAACGCGATAGATAAGGAGTCAACTTTTAATAAGCTCATCGCATACGCTCCGTCTTAAGATAAGTTTTAGAACGGCGAAACAGTCCTTTTCGATATAACGGAAACATTTGAAACCAAGTCCGTATCTTTATCCAAATGCCGTATATACCGCGTGGCTCATAGATAATCATAATGACAATGACTAAGGCAAACAGCGCCGTATCAATACCAGGAATACTGGTGATACTAGAGCCCGCACCTTGACCAACCATATCGCCTAAGATAGCAATCACTTGTGGTAATAAGACAACGACGACAGCACCAAAAAACGCACCATGTATGGAGCCCAAACCACCGATGACAATCTGCAGAAGGATGGTGATAGAGATGATAACGGTGAAGCTCTCATAATTGACTGCTTGTACAAAATGCCCATACATAGCGCCGCCAACAGCGGTAATCGCGCAAGATATGCTAAAAGCTAGCGTTTTGGCTTGCGGTACATTGACGCCAAGCGCGCGGGCGGATACTTCACTGTCTCTGATGGCTAAGAACGATCGTCCAGTGCCGCTTCTGAGTAAGTTGATATACCCTAAGGTAACCAACACCACGAGTGCGAGGCATAAGTAATAAAAGGCTTTGGGCGTGATGTAGCGATCGATGGTGTAGCCAAACAGATTGATAGGAGAGGCAAAGGTGCCAGAGATTCCACCCGTAATAGGCTCAGCTACGATAGCGATGTCCTCAACGATAATACTAAGCGCTAAGGTTGCGATGGCTAAATAGATACCGCTGGTTCGTAGGATAGGTCTGGCGATGATCGCACCGATAACCCCAGTGATGAGTGCGCAGGCAATCAAAGCAGGGAAAAAATTCCACCCTCGAGCCATCAGTGCCATATGGCTAAATGCCCCTATCGCCATAAAGGCGGCATGACCTAAGCTGACCTGTCCGGTGTGCCCGGTCAAGAGCATCAGACCGAGTCCAGAGATTGACCAAATCAATATGGCGCTTAGCTCACTGATATAATAGTTGCTCAATAACCAAGGCGCCATCAGTAGTAGCAAAAGAAGCACGCCATACTTTATAAGTTGGCTTTTGTCATCAAAGATATTGATATCTTGATCATAGCTGTGTTTAAACTGAGCTTTCATGGGCAGTACTCATCCTTGAAAAGATTTGGAGGCCGCTTTGTCATCCTTGAATCAAAGCTGCCTTGGATCAAAGCTTCTATACTTTTTTCTGTTTGACCTGAGAAAAAATACCGCCCGGACGTACGATTAGTACGATTAGCATAACCACATAAGGCGCAATTTGACTAAGACCTAGCGGTAGATAACGACCAGCAAAGGGCTCTATCACCCCTACTAGCAATCCGCCTGCCAGTGCACCAGGCAAGGAGCCTAAGCCACCGATTACCGCAGCGGCGAAGGCCTTGATACCGAACAGTAATCCGACAGAAGGTTCAATGGCACCTTTGGCCGCAAATAGTATTCCAGCAAGTGCGGCAACCACCCCTGACAATGCCCAAACGATACCGTTGACCCGCTTGACAGGAATACCCATATAGTAGGCTGCCATTTGGTTTTGACTACTGGCTTGCATCGCAATACCAAGCCGCGTGTGGGCAAAAAAGAAGTACAAAATGGAGGTTAATGCGATAGTAGATATGATGATAATAATGTCGACATAAGCGATACTCAGTGAGCCTAATGCCAACATCTTGCCTGAAAATGGTGTCTGTAGTGAGACGGGGCTATGTCCCCAGATGACACCAGCGACAAAACGCATCAAGAAACCAAGCGAGATGGTAAGGATGACCATCGCAAATTGCGGTTGACCAAAAATACCACGTAGGATAAAGCGATCAAGTAAGTAGCCAAATGCACCCATGATGACAGCAGCAAAGGTGATGCCTAATAAGAAGGGAAGGTTTGCCTGATCGGCATTGATGAAAGATATGCCTAAAAAGGCACCGAGCATAAGCATGTCGCCTTGGGCGAAATTGACCGCTTCTGAGGCTTTGTAAATGAGTACAAAACCCAGCGCTAACAGCCCATATATACAACCATTAGCAATCCCGCTAATGAGCAGTTGTAGGATATCCATAAAGTCCCTTTTGTCTTAACATTATCGTCCGTGACAATGTTTGAATAAGCGGTTCAATCGACTGACTTTTTCATCAACTACTTGTAAAGAAATTCATTTTCTTCATATCAAAACGACCAGCGTTTTAGTAAGTAATCAACATGGCAGCAGTAGTAGCAAATCATATTCATGTATTCACATTATACCAACTACGAATTGTTGTCTATAGAAAAATCAAAGTTATTCAACGATTTATAGCAAGCGACAAAAGCTATTTATATTACTCACCTAAAAACACCGCCATTATTGGCATGGTATAATTAGCTACTTTATATCGTCTATCCAAACCTATTCTATAAGTCATCATCATGAGTCAAATGTCAAAACAAGCAAAGCCAAGCAATTCATCAGCGGGTAATCCATCGTCAGCCAAAAAATCTACTGATAACCACTATGACGTCATTATCATCGGTGCTGGTGCTTCAGGATTGTATTGCGCACTGACTGCTGGTCGCCGCGGTCGCCGCGTATTGGTGTTAGATCATGCCAATAAAGCTGGCAAAAAGATTTTGATGTCGGGTGGTGGTCGCTGCAACTTTACCAATTACTTTGTGGAGCCTGAGCATTTTATCGGTGCCAATCCCCACTTCTGCAAATCAGCGCTAAGTCGTTACCCGAGTTGGGAGTTTATCGGCATGGTAGAGTCGCATAAGATTGCCTACCATGAGCGCGAACATGGTCAGCTGTTCTGTGACGACTCAGCACAAGATATCTTGTCTATGCTGCTAGATGAATGTGCGGCTGTAGGCGTACAAGTAAAGCTTAATGCTCAGATTGATCATGTCAAAACTGCTGCTCATGATAACGGCGAACGCTTTTATCTAACGACGAGCAAAAAGCTTGGTAAAAAAGACATCGCGAGCGGCACTCAATCTACGCAGATACGCTATAGCTGTGAGTCTTTAGTTGTCGCTACTGGTGGTCTGTCTATCCCGACCATGGGAGCAAGTGGTATCGGCTATGAGTTGGCACAGCAGTTCGGGCATACGCTTGTGCCTACTGACGCCAGTCTTGTGCCGTTTACTTTCACTGACAAAACAGGCGATCTCATCCGCGCTTTGGCTGGTATCAGTCTGCCAGTTATTGCCAGTAACGAGCGTATCTCTTTTAAATTGCCCGTCCTATTTACCCATCGCGGTCTCTCTGGCCCTGCCATGCTACAGCTATCCAACTATTGGCAGACTGGCGAAACCATCAGTATCAATCTGTTGCCTGAGAGTGACGTCACTGAGCTTTTACTGACTCGTAAAAAATCACACCCACGCCAACTGATTCGTACCGTATTGGCAGAAAATACAGATAACGCATTACCCAAGAAGCTATTGGCAGCATTACAGACGCATCTGTGGGAAGACATCAAAGATACAGAACTTGCTAATATCAAAGACGAGCGACTTACAGAACTTGGTGCTACGCTCAATGGCTGGCAGCTCAAGCCCTCTGGTACGGAAGGCTATCGAACGGCTGAGGTCACACGCGGCGGCGTCACAACCGACGAGGTATCTTCCAAAACGATGCAAAGCAACTTGCAAGATAACTTGTACTTTATCGGTGAGGTACTCGATGTGACTGGCTGGCTTGGCGGTTATAATTTTCAATGGGCTTGGGCCAGTGGTTTTGTCAGTGGTGAAGTCGTCTAATAACTTCAATAGCCTCCCTATCTATAGCGATAATAGTAGCTTTAATGACTGTCAGCATTTGGATAATCGATCAGTATACATATAATTACTGACAGTATGTTTGATGATAGTTGAGGGGTTTTAACAGTAATCTTAGAGAGCAATGAGAATAAACACAACATAAGTCTATTTTCATAGTAGAATTAACGTAAGGCATTCATCCTATTGATAGCAATGCCACTTAGACTTATGAGGTAATCCATGCGTTCAATCAAGCATATTCATGGTGATAAAAAACCGCATTGGGTAGGTGACGGCTTTTTTGTAAAAACCCTAATCAATCATCTCGATAATCATCCTGATTTTAACTATAGCCATACCGATCCTTTTTTATTATTTGACTACGGTCAGCCCACGACCTTTTCGCCCAATCCTAATTATAAGCTGCAACCGCATGGCATCGGACTGCATCCACACAAAGGTTTTGAGACTGTAACCATCGCTTATTCAGGTGAGATTAGCCATGCAGACTCGACCGGTGGGCGCGGCGATATTTTAGAAGGTGATGTACAGTGGATGACTGCGGGTCGCGGTATTCTGCACGAAGAGTTCCACTCTGAAGCCTTTGGGCAACGTGGCGGTGTTTTTAGTATGGTGCAGTTATGGGTTAACTTACCAAGCGCCCACAAACTGACCGACCCCAAATATCAATCTATCAAACGTGCTGATATGCCTATCGTTGATCTGATAGACAATAGCGACGAGCAAACTGTCATTGGCCAAGCCGCCATTATTGCCGGTGACTGGCATGGGATAGCGGGAGCAGCAACGACCTTTACGCCAGTCAATATGTGGGATATCGAGCTACATAAAGCAGGTACAACCTCGCTACAAGTACCGAAAACGCATAACACCCTACTGCTGGTACAAGAAGGTCAAGTATTGGTCAACGATACAGCCGTCAGTGCAGGTAGCCTAATAGAGTTTTCAGCGCCTACTCGAAATCATGTAGGCACTCAATCTGAACATTTATCCTTACCTACGACTGATACTATCGAATTGACCTACCCTGCAACTACCGATGAAGACACACCTATCAAATTGCTACTGCTAAGCGGCGAGCCAATCGGTGAACCAGTCGCAGGTCACGGTCCCTTTGTCATGAATACTCAAGAGGAACTACGTCAAACCTTTCGTGATTATCAAATAGGCATTTTCGGTAAATAATTAAAGTCTAAGCGTAAAAAAAGCCGCTCAACTATCGATAGTTAAGCGGCCTTTTTATGTTGCGTTATTTAGTTAAAAATCTAACTATTACGCTTGGTCTAAAAATGGATAGTCGGTATAACCTTCAGCACCGCCACCATAGAAAGACTCTGGATGCTGCTCATTAAGCGGGGCGCCTTTTTGAATGCGCTCAGCCAAATCAGGGTTGGCGATATAGTCACGACCAAAGGCGACTGCATCGATATAACCTGCTTTTACATTTTGCTCTGCTTTTTCGGCAGTATAGCCACCAGCTGCGATAATCATTTGATCAAAAGCAGCACGCACACGCTTACGGAAGTCTTCGCTATACGGCGTGCCACCTGCCCAATCTGGCTCTGACAGATGCAGATACATGATACCGCGTTTGTTAATCTGCTCAATCATCCAGATATTTTCGTCTTCGTTATATCCAGCTTCTACGTTGTTGAACGTACCAAGTGGTGAAATACGAATACCAACATGATCTGCATCCCAAGCATCTACGCATGCATCGATAACGTCAAGCGTCAAGCGCGCACGGTTTTCGCGGCTACCGCCGTATTCATCATCACGTTGGTTGGTTTGCTCAACCCAAAACTGATGCAATAGGTAACCGTGGGCACCATGAATCTCTACTCCATCAAAACCTGCTTCTTTAGCGTTCTTAGTGGCTTGACCAAAGTCAGCGATAACTTGTTTTATTTCTTCAAGCGTGGCTGGACGTGGCGGCGTTGCATCTACACGAATGGCTTGGTTATCGCTGTCACGTAGTGAGGTACGTACACCAACATCAACGTTAGAAGCAGAGATAGGCGCTTTACCATCTGGCTGTACACTCTCGTGAGAAACTAAGCCTGTATGCCATAGCTGTACGACGATTTTGCCACCTTTAGCATGGACATTGTCCACGATGGTTTTCCACGCAGTGATTTGGTCCTTGGTATGAACGCCTGGCGCGCCAGCATAGCCTTTCGCTTGGAAAGAAACTTGTGTCGCCTCAGTGATTACCAAGCCAGAACCTGCACGCTGTGAATAATATTCGCTTGCCAGTGCTGTTGGTACATCACTTGGCTCAACCGAACGCAGACGCGTCAACGGTGCCATAATGATGCGGTTTTTTAGGGTTTGGGTACCCATCTTGACGGTTTCAAATAAATTATCATGTGCCATAAAAAGCCCTGTTTATTGTTTTAAACCTTACTATCAGGTTTACTATTATTGGTAATAAATAGCACTTATATTAGTAGGTAGCACTTAGCTATAGTTCTATAATTTGCGAAGTACGCTACTCATAAGCCGAGTTCTTTATAGGGGGCAAATGCGATTATTCCAAGCAATATTTACAAACAGAAACACCAATATTTAGATATTCGAATCTTTATAATTCAAGGCTACGAAGACAGTTTACCGTAGCTTAAACTCACGCCGACCGCGTGGGATTCTTTTGTTGTAGCATTTTTTTGACAGACAGCTCTAGTGACAAATATGTGCCAAACAATATCACTACTGAACCGATGATGGCTTGGATATTTAGGGCTTCACCAAGTAGTAGATACCCTAAAATAATGGCGAAAATTGGAATGACTAAAGTAATACTAGTGGCGCGCGTCGGGCCAATATTTTTAATCAGCTGATTCATAAAAATAAGCGCAATGGCCGTCGAAAATACGCCGATACAGATCACGGATACCCACGCCTTTATGCTGATATCTTTACCATAAGGGAACTCATTAAAAGCCACAGGCAGCATAATGATACTACCGATAATGAGCGATCCTGCGGTGATAGCGACTGGCGATACTTCGTACAGATAGTTTTTGGTGATGTTGGCCCCAAGCGCATAACCTACACAGGCCAGTAGCGCGTAGCCCATTGGTAGGAGCCCTTCAACCAACCCTTTTCCTGGCTCACCGCCGCTAAATAAACTTTCGCTCATCAGTATGATTACCCCAATCACTCCGATGACCAAACCGAGTGCTTGTTTTTTTGATAACCTATCTTTAAAGAAGACTCTAGCGATAAAGCCACTCATCATCGGTACAGAAGCATTTAGCACGGCTAGCACGCCTGCGTTCACTGATTGCGCGGAAAACGAGAACAACACAAAAGGCAGCGCTGCTGAAAACAAGCCAACGAGCGCTAGCATTTTCCAATGCTCCTTGAGGCCTACTCTGTTTTTCTTATTGAGCAAGACAAAGACCAACATGACCAATCCGGCGAATATCACACGCAAGCTGGCGAATGCCAATGAGCCAAACTCAGGCACGCCAATACGATAAAAAACGAAAGAGAGTGACCACATAAAAGAGAGCGTCACAAAGATGATGAGGTCACGGTTGGTCATTGGGTAATCCTATTAAGCGCTTAGACTGCGTTTACCAACTCGTGTCGGTCATAAGCGTCTGATGCGTTGTAAAAATTATCATGCGATTAAAAACTCATGATGATAACTTTTTAATTGTTTGATGGGTAATTTTTTATAAAATTTATAGTGAGCTTTTATCCATTTATTAATTTTTTTAGCACAGTTTCAAGGTTTTCACCTTTTCTATAATCTATAAATCTGGACAAACCCCTCTTAGTAAGCACTATATAGCAAGCAGCGCTTATCCTATATTTCTTATACTTTAGCCTATTCCATCGCCTTTCTATTCACATACTAAAGAACTCCAAAGTCATCCTTAAGTAAACAATCAGGTCAATACCTATAAAAACAGATTCACAGTCATAGTAAGCCCTTCTTATTATACTATTCTACGTCAGCTACTCTTAATAATACTGATGTTAAAAGTAGCTTTAATACATCAGTTCAAGATTTTCTTAAAATATATCAATTGATATTTGTTTACTAATTTTCTACTATCTACAAGGTATTGGTTAGTATTTGGCAATACAAAAAATAGATGGCAAACATCATTAGTAGGATTTATAAATTATTGAGGAATGATTATGAAAAGGATAGCGTTATTTATCGGTATGATGTCAGTTGCAACGGCAGGTTTTTGCGGGGTTGGTCAGTTCTCAGATGAGACCACTTGCTATGTTTATAAACAAGATAAACTGCAAAAAAAGCTAAACTGTCAGTATGAGGGCGCTGAGGGTGCAGCGATGAGTTATAGTTTTAGACAGGTCTCCTATAACCTGCCAGGGTTTGGCAAAATGGCAACCTCTACCAGTGCAAACTATAATGACCGTAATGAAGTGACTGGATGGACGACCACTGTCAATGACGAGCCAGCGATCATCAGATATCGTCTGCCAACCAATCAGCGTATCGTCAGTGATGCCTATGCGCAGTCTGGTAAAGCGGTTATGCAGTGTTATCTTAGTACAAAATCGCAGTGGGAGATTTGTGCTAAATAGAACAAAATACTCTGGCAATTTATAGTGCAATAAAGCTGAGCGTTTTGCTTGGCTTTTATTGCCGCCCGCTAAAAACTGAAGCATCAACCTTAGCACCATCCTCTATGAAATTTTTTCACCGTTTTCTCTATATGCTCAACGTCTTCACCACTGTCAAAGCCACTGATAAGATCGCTCCCTCTATTCGACAGCCATTGAATTACAAACCTACATCGGTAAGAATGGGGCTACCTATTTATAAAATCTGCTCACCAACCCAGTTTATTAACGAGTCAAATACATGAAACTGCGCATCCTAAAATCTGCTGTGACCAATCCTTGGTTCAACCTTGCCACCGAAGATTGGATATTTAATACGCTCAATCCCGACTCGCATACCCTATTTTTATGGCGTAACTCTGAAACCGTAGTTATTGGACGCTCACAAAATCCATGGGTAGAGTGCAAAACCGATAAAATGGAAGCAGACGATGTATTTTTAGCGCGGCGTCAGAGCGGCGGCGGCGCTGTGTTTCACGATTTGGGTAATACCAATTTTACTTTTTTATCGCCCAGTGATGCTTACGATCAAGAAGCAAACTTCACCGTCATCATCAATGCGCTTAAGAAACTCGGCATAGACGCCACGCTGTCTGGTCGTAACGATATGCAGGTCGGCGACCACAAAATATCGGGCAGCGCATTTAGACATGCAGCCGATCGCAGCTTTCATCATGGCACATTGCTGGTCAATGCCAACATGCAAAAGCTTGGCGACTATCTGAACCCGCATCCGCTAAAGCTGAAAGCAAAAGGTATCAAATCTGTGCGTGCTCGCGTGGCAAACTTGGTAGATTTTAATGAGACTATCAATCACGAGACCTTATCTGATGCGATTATCGAAGCGTTCTGTGAATATCATGGAGAGACTGCACAGGTTGAGCAATTAGATGAAGCCAGCCTTGCTAAGCAGCCCACGCTAAACGCTTACTATCAACAAATGGCAGATTGGGATTGGCGCTTTGGTAAAACGCCTGAGTTCACTCATCATATCGAGACTCGCTTTGATTGGGGCATGATGGATGTACATATGGATGTGAAGCAAGCGATGATTACCGAAGTTGTTATTTTCTCTGACGCGCTAAATGTTGAGCTTATCGACCTACTTAAAGAGACATTAACTGGTATTAGATATAACAAGAAAGAGATTCAAGATGCGCTTGCTGAGCTAGCAAAAACGCAACCTGAGTTGGCAATGCAGGTGAATGATTTTGAGGAGTGGTTGGTTGCGGAGATGGAAGGTTAAGATTTTGCGACGTCAGATTTAATCTAGCAAGTATTGCAGGGTGTGCTGCTTGCACTGCTTGATAAAAAGTTACTGACACAAATGCGCTTTATGTAATTAACGGTATGGATATCATACATACGCCCTTTGAGACTTTGTATATTAATGATGCATAACAAGCACCCTGCCATTACTCGATTTTTTATGAATAATCAATATTAAGGTATTTTAATGAAGTACTTACATGCAATGATTAGAACCAACAAACTAGAAGAAACGTTGTTTTTCTATTGTGACCTTATGGGCTTACAACTGCTAAGAAAGAGAGACTCCGAATCAGGCAGATTCAGCTTATATTTTTTAGCAACGCATGAGGGTGCGCCAGAGATTGAGGTGACGCACAACTGGGATGAAAGAGAGTATACCAATGGCGATAATTTTGGGCACTTTGCCTTTAGAGTCGACAACATATACGCACAGTGCGACACCTTTATACAGGCAGGGATCGAGATATTAAGACCGCCTAGAGATGGCCATATGGCTTTTGTTAAAGACCCTAATAATATCTCAATTGAGCTGCTACAAAATGGCGAAGACCTAGAGCCTACTGAGCCTTGGATTTCGATGGAAAATATTGGCAGTTGGTAGGTGAGTGAGGCTAACGAGGCTGATTTTTTTGCAGAAAGTGATGATGACACGTACATCACAGTTATAGCTTTCTTAACATACAATTAAGCTCTAAAAAATGAGGACAATATGAAAAAGTTATGCATCACTACAATCGGTATTTTAGGCACTTGCCTCCTTTCCACTTATGCAAATTCAGCAAGTTTTGATTGCAATAAGGCTGTTACGTGGGTAGAAAAAACAGTTTGCGAAAGCTCTGGGCTTTCTAAGCTTGATGAAACAATGGCAAAAAAATATAAAAGCAATCTTGACGCTGCTCCTGACTATGAAGACAGCAAAGCTTTTAAAGATAGGTTCATTGCTAATCAACGCACATGGCTAAATTTTCAGCGTAATACCTGTAAAAGTGAAGAGTGTCTGATACGTGAGTATAAAGAGTATATCGAAGAGCAAACCAATTACGGTGTGGCTCGGAATTTTTCAGATGAGTTAAGTCCTTCCGATTTACCGAGTAAAAATGCATTTGGTAAGTTTTCTCAAACCACTCAAATCTTAATATATAATTCAGGTACTCAACGCTGGGAAGATACGGGAGAGGCAAAAAACACGGTATCGATTCATAGTGTCGCTAATAAACCTTATCTTTCTATTATCGAGGGCGTTTTGATTTTTACCAATGCTCATACTTGTGATTTAGGAGAGAGTAAAGCCATATGGTCACAGAATCATTGGGTCATCAACGATGATCAGCCAAATAAAACTGCTGAGCTGCGTTTATACCCAGCAACTTATAAAGGCCAGACTCAATTACTATTAAGAGATATGGATGATCAATATAGAAGACTGCACTGTGGTATGCGAGGGTATTTTGACAGGATTATATTAGAACGAGAGTAAGTGAACAAAACCTCTCGATTCTTTTAGAATAAACATAAGCTGAACTGAAGATCTAATTTAATAAGTCAAATTTTCACTCTAAATAAAAAAGGACGGCAAGAGATATACCCTCGCCGTCCATTATTTAACATTCATGCTAAAGAGCTTAGATCTGAGCAGCGACTTCAGCACCATCACGAATCGCACGTTTGGCATCTAGTTCAGCTGCTAGCTTAGCACCGCCGATTAGGTGATATTGCGCGTCTGGCGCATCGCCAACATTTGGCATTAGCTCGACCACGGACTCTTGACCAGCACAGACGACGACGCTATCGACACGGAGTAGCTGGCTTTGACCTTGCGCGTTGGTCACCCAGATACCTTCGTTGGTGATTTTGTCATACTGCACGCCAGCGACTTGAATGACGCCGTGCGATTTGATATGCGCGCGATGTACCCAGCCTGAGGTCTTATTCAGACCACTACCCAGACGGCCTTTGCTACGCTGCATGAGGTAGACTTGGCGAATGGGCTTAATAGCCTTCGGCTTCACCAAACCGCCATCACTTTGATAGTCAGTATCGTTGGTCACGCCCCACTCTTCGCGCCACTCGCTGATAGACTGCGGCTCAGGGCGATAGCTTGGATCTTTAAGTCCTTCAGGGCCGATTTCATCCAGTGACTTACCATGATTGGCTGTCAGATATTCACTTACATCAAAGCCGATACCACCAGCACCGATGACCGCGACTGTATTGCCCACTGCTTTTTCGCCAGACAGCAACTCAGCATAGCTCATGACTTGTGGCAGCTCAGCCCCTTCGAGCTTACCTTCTAGACTTCTCGGTACGACACCCGTTGCCACGATGACATGATGGAACTTAGCTTTTTCAAGCATGTCTTTATCGACTTTGGTGTTCAGTTTAATCTCAACACCCAAATGCTCAAGCTCATTAATATAGTAGCGAATCGTCTCAAAGAACTCTTCTTTACCAGGGATGACTTTGGCATAGTTAAACTGTCCGCCAAGCACGTCTTTAGCTTCAAACAGAGTCACGTCATGACCACGTAAGGCCGCCACATGAGCCGCTGACATACCAGCGACCCCGCCACCGATGACAGCGACTTTTTTCGGTTTTTTGGTTTTCTTATAGACCAATTCAGTCTCGTAACAAGCTTGCGGATTGACCAAACAAGTCGAGCGTTTGTTTTCGAACGTATGGTCAAGGCAGGCTTGGTTACAAGCAATACAGGTGTTAATGCGATCTGTCTGTCCATTTTTGGCTTTATTGACCCAATGCGCATCAGCCAAGAATGGACGCGCCATCTGAATCATATCAGCTTGACCAGTCGCAACGATTTCTTCTGCTGTTTCTGGCATATTAATACGGTTGGCCGCCATCATCGGGATGCTGATATGCTTTTTGATTTCAGCGGTGAAATCAACGAAAGCGGCTCGTGGCACGCTAGTCACGATAGTCGGAACACGCGCTTCATGCCAGCCGATACCAGTGTTCATGATGGTCACGCCCGCTTCTTCTAGCGCCTTAGCCACGGTGATGACTTCATCCATGACGTTACCGTCTTTGACTAAATCAATCACTGATAAGCGGAATAAAATAATAAAGTCTTCGCCAGTCGCCGCGCGTACCGCTTTGACCACGTCGACAGCGAACTTCATACGTCCATGAATATCACCACCATAGATGTCTTTACGCTTATTCACATGGCTTGATAAAAACTGGTTGAGTAGATAACCTTCAGAGCCCATGATTTCGACGCCATCATAGCCTGCTTGCTTGGCAAGTTTGGCTGAGCGAGCATAGTCTTTTACCGTTTGCTCGATGTTTTTGATGCTCATCTTGCGTGGTTTAAACGGTGAAATTGGTGACTTAATGGGGCTAGAGGATACGGCAAATGGATGATAGCCATAGCGGCCACTGTGCAATATCTGCATGATGATTTTGCTGTCGTGCTTATGCACAGCACGGGTAACGCGCTGGTGATTGATAACATCAGCTTTAGTATTCATCGTTCCGCCAGCAGGCAACAACCAACCTTCGCGATTGGGCGAGATACCGCCAGTAATCATCATTGCCACGCCGCCCTTGGCACGTTCTGCAAAATACGCCGCCAGCTTGCCGTAATTATAGAAACGGTCTTCAAGCCCAGTATGCATTGAGCCCATCACCATACGGTTTTTTAGCGTAGTAAAGCCCAAATCTAGTGGCTCAAATAAATGCGGATAGTGTTCATTGGTGCTAGCGGTTTGGATCGTATTGGCACTATGGCTGGCAGACATATCATTTTCCTTATGAATAGTTTATGAGGCTACTTCTTAAAAACGGCTTTTTAGAATTAATCGGGCTAAGGGTTTAGCATCTTCGATATCGTAACACACCGCGATTATTGTCAGCTATGCAGACAAGCGACTGATGAGTGAGCACTATATTAATTGCTATAACGAGCGGGACGGTGTATCAGGCTGTACTGTGGCATATGGTTAAGCAAACATCACAAAACCCAGTCAACTTTTGAGGTAGACTATATACCGTTAGCTTAATGTCACTTAGAGATTAGACTAAGATATAAATCGATAAATATCGACTTATACCTATAATTTCTATGCTAGATTACTGTACTAAATAATATACTGACGTTAATGTACTGACGCATTATAGAAATACGATAAAGGACTATCATCATGACAGATTTCCATACAGGTCTTGGCAAAAACGCCGCCAATCATCAACCACTTACCCCTATCGATTTTATCATTCGCAGCGCGCAAGTTTATCCTAATAAGACTGCCATCATTTATGACGACCTAGAACACAATAACCTCACTCAGACATGGCAACAGACCTATACCCGCTGTCGCAAACTGGCTGACGGCTTGCGAAAATTAGGTATCGATAAAAACGATACCGTAGCCGTGATGCTGCCAAACACGCCAGCGATGGTCGAATGCGCCTTTGGTGTGCCGATGTCAGGCGGTGTCCTTTGTACTTTGAACACCCGTCTTGATATCAATGCACTTACCTTTTGTTTGCAGCATTCCGAAGCAAAGGTTTTAATTCTAGACAGCGAATTTGCTGAGCATGCTGAAATCATCAATGAGACTTTTCCAGATTTAATCGTTATTCATTCAACGGATAAAGCTGTCGATGTCGAGCACTTTGGGCACATGAGCTATGAAGCATTAGTAACCAGTTCAGATAGTTTGGATAACTGGGAGATGCCGACAGATGAGTGGGATGCTATTGCGCTGAACTATACCTCTGGGACGACAGGCAAACCCAAAGGCGTGGTCTATCACCATCGCGGCGCAACTCTCAATGCTGTCTCTAATATTTTAGATTGGGACATGCCCAAACACCCGATGTATCTATGGACGCTGCCACTGTTTCACTGCAACGGCTGGTGCTTTCCGTGGACCATCGCTGAACGTGCTGGGGTCAATGTATGCTTGCGAAAAATTGATGCTGATTTGATATTGCAGCTGATTGCCAAGCATCAAGTTAGCCATTACTGCTCTGCGCCAGTCGTGCACAATATGATTGCTGGCGGCAAACCTGAGTATAAAGAAGCCATCACCCATACCGTCAAAGGTTGGGTCGCTGGTGCACCGCCGTCTGAAACCATGCTGGCCGCGATGGAAGCAATGAGTTTTCATATTTCGCACGTCTACGGTCTCACCGAAGTATACGGGCCAGTGACGGTCTGCGCTGAGCAGGAAGAATGGGATGAGCTTGATGTGGCCACACGCGCTCAAAAGAAATCACGTCAAGGCATGACTTCTCACTTGATGGCAGGGTTTGAAGTATTTAAACAAGGTACTACCGAGCCAGTCGCCGCTGACGGAGAAGAGATGGGTGAGCTGGCACTGCGTGGCAATATGGTGATGAAAGGTTACCTAAAAAGCCGCAAGGCTACCGAAGAAGCATTCGCTGATGGCTGGTTCCGTACAGGCGATTTGGGTGTTAAATACCCTGATGGCTATATCAAAATTATGGACAGACTAAAAGATATCATCATTTCAGGCGGTGAGAATATCTCTAGTATCGAGGTAGAAAACGTCTTGTATAAACTACCTGCGATTGAAAGCTGTGCCGTCGTCGCCGCGCCACATGATAAATGGGGCGAAGTACCCGTCGCCTTTATCGAAATTCACACTGGTAGCACGCTGCAACGTGATACTGTGATCGAGCATTGTAGTCAGCACCTAGCAGGTTTTAAAGTGCCGAAACATATTGTCTTTGCAGAAATACCCAAGACCAGTACCGGCAAAGTGCAAAAATTTGAGCTACGCCAAGCAGCAAAATCATTGGCACACGAAACACCAAAAGTAACCGACAGCGCTAAATAAAACGATGACTTGTTAAGTCATATCATCAATTAACATTCATCAAAAAGGTCAGCTACATATATATAGCTGACCTTTTTTCGAGTGCTAGCCTATTTATACTATAGTTGGTTCAATATAATTTGGAGACAAGGAAGCCAAGTGAAAGTACTACAAATAGTAGACTAAGCGAGGCTGACACCGTATCCAATTTATAGAGAACTAATTATACTAGCCAAGCTTAGTCTCAAGCCGTTGATAAACTAGCATTCCTATAATCATGGCAGGAATAAAGACATAGGCTTGCCATTGACCAGTACCGAGCAATACAACTCCAGGTCCTGGGCAAATACCAACCAGCCCCCAGCCGATACCGAACAACATCGCACCGATAAGCAATTTTTTATTAATGACAGTTTTGCTCGGCATATCAATTGGTGTGCCAATCCAACTGCTCTGTTGACGCTTTGCCAATCGCACACCGAAGAAAGCGACGATCAGACCACCACCCATCACCAGTGCAAGGGAGATATCCCATGCGCCAAATACGTCCAAAAACCCTTGTACCTTTATAGGATCGGTCATACCTGACACCAGTAGTCCCAGTCCAAACAGTAGTCCTGCCAGCAATCCGATTATATTTTTTAGCATCGTCGTATCTCGCTATTATTATCTTTTATTAACAATCATATGTCGTTCGCGCGTGAGCCCAATTATTAGCATTCATCTGGCAATCTGCCATGAATTCGCTATAGCAGGCCTAGTACGTGTCGACCGATATAAACGGTCACAATTCCAAACAGCATAAAGGTGACGGTCGCTGCCAATGACCGTGGAGACAGCCGTGCATTACCACAGATACCATGTCCACTCGTGCATCCAGAACCTAAACGCGTGCCAAAACCGACCAGTAACCCTGCTCCAATCAATAATGGCAAAGAGCTACTGATAGCTACCTCAGGCAGTGGTCTTGCCAACTGATATAACAGCGGTGAGATGACCAAACCCAGTATGAATAGCACCTGCCACATCTCTACACGCTTGGGTTTTAGTAGGCTTGAAAAAATACCACTGATACCTGCTATACGACCGATGCCTAGCAGTAAGATAACCGTCGCTACGCCTAGCATCAGCCCCCCAACTAAGGAGATCGGCGTAAATGCTTGCCAGTCTATTTGTATGCTCATAACGGACTACCTGATTAAGTTTATTAAATACGTACTTGAGTATTAGTTTATAAAAATACATTATATTATAAAATATAATAAAAAGGTAAAAAAATACTGAACCTAGCATAATGCTAGGGCGTGTCCCTAATCTGGAAAAGTAATTATAAAGCCTTTAAAATAAAGAGACTATTTCAAACATGGCTCTCTAAATTATGGCAAGAACAGTGCTCAATGATAATACATGGGAACAACTCCAAAGTACCATGAAGGCTCATGGCTGTCATACTTGGAAAAACGACAGGCAAGTCATGGAAGCCATATTGTGGAAACTTCGTACGGGCGCCCCATGGCGTGATATACCGGGTGAGCTGTGCCCATGGAAAACAGCCTACAACCGCTTTAACAGGTTGTCAAAAAAAGGCTTATGGGAACAATTTTTTTTGACCTACGAGCAAGTATTGATGAAGAATGGGTATTCGCAGACGGAAGCTACATCCGCTGTCATCAGCATTCAAGCGGCGCCAGACGAGGAGAGCTTCGAGCCACTGGAAAATCTCGAGGTGGAACCACCACCAAGATACATCTCGCCGTCGACTCGCATGGAAACCCGATTGATTTTAAAATCACTGGGGGTGACATCCACGACAGCCAAGCGGTAGATGACATCATAGAGATGCTAACGGATGCGACCTACTTCATTGCTGATAAAGCTTATGATTCTGAAACCATTAGAAACAGGCTAAAGCAAGACAACATAAGCCCTGTTATCCCTAAAAGAAAAAATGCTAAACAACCAGATGTAGCGTTTGATCACTATTTATATAAGCTACGACACTTGGTTGAAAACACGTTTGCAAGGCTAAAGCACTTCCGTAGTATTGCAACACGCTACGAGAAGTTGGCTCGAAATTACAAGTCTATGCTGTATCTGGCTTGTACTATGATTCATTGTAAACTGAATTAGGGACACGCCCTAATAGTTCAGTATTTTTTATAACTGTAAAGACTGTACCGCAAAGGCTTTAAAAACGGCAGTGAAAAAGACTTAACAAGCTATCATATTACTATCTTTATCAGCTCTCTTAATTGGTATCTTTACTGACCCAGCACTTTATCAAGTGCCGTTTCAAAACGCTCTACTGTGCCATCGATATCAGTCAACTTGTCCAAACCAAACAGACCCAAGCGGAAAGTCTTAAAGTTATCAGGCTCGCCCACTTTCAATGGTACGCCAGCAGCGATTTGCACCCCGATTTCAGCAAACGCGCTACCCTTATGCATGTCATCACGATCAGTATAAGAGACGACAACACCTGGCGCTTTAAAACCTTCAGCAGCAACGCTCTCAACGCCTTTGGCTTCTAATACTTCGCGGATACGTTTGCCAAGTGTCCACTGCGCGTTACACAATTTATCAAAACCGATCGCTTTGGCCTCATTCACAGCATCACGGAACTGACGTAAGCTGTCTGTCGGCATCGTTGCATGGTAAGCATGACCGCCATTCTCGTAGGCACGCATGATGTTTAGCCATTGCTTTAGGTCGATACTAAAGCTATCAGACTCAGTACTGTCTACTTTTTTGACAGCAGCATCGCTTAGCATGACCAAGCCAGCGCCCGGTGTACTGCTCCAGCCTTTTTGCGGTGCACTAATCAGTACATCGATGCCCAACGCTTTCATATCTAGCCATACACAGCCTGAGGCGATGCAATCAATGACTAACAATCCGCCAACACTATGCACAGCTTCGCTCAACGCTTTGATATAGTCATCTGATAAGATGATGCCCGATGAGGTTTCAACATGCGGGGCAAATACAACTGCTGGCTTTTCTTCTTTAATTTTGGCTACAGCCATATCGATGTCGACTGGAGCAAACGGCTTTGGCGACACACTATCATCGGCACGATTGGCCGTAAGGACTGTAGATGATTTGGCGATTTTGCCTTTTTCTAGGATTTGCGTCCAACGATAGCTGAACCAGCCATTACGAATGATTAGGCAGTCTTCATCATTTGCCAACTGGCGAGCGACTGCTTCCATACCATAAGTACCAGAACCAGGAACGATCACCACGGCGTCCGCGTTATACATAGATTTTAGGTCACTAGATAGGTCATTCATCACTTGCTGAAAAGCTTTTGACATATGGTTCAGCGCGCGATCGGTATAAACCACTGAATACTCTAATAAGCCGTTTGGATCGATATCTTGACGTAATGCAGGCATTGAACACTCCTAGTGTATGGTTAGATAATATGCGACATGGATTAGATAGCACTGTAGTCAAGTGCTATTATTTGATGGTGAGGTCTTGCGCTGTCTAGAGATGCATTATTTTTAAACAAATAAAAAATAACGAACACTGATGAGGTCTACTAACGTGAAGTTAATATATTTATAGTCATATTACGAGCAAACACCAGCACATATCTTGACCTAAGCCATCCATGAGAGCTTGATATTAGCACTGATACTGAAGGTTGACAACGATACGCTCAGGCAACGATATGACTTGCGCTATCGAGCATTTATTGGTAGGTATTGTATTGGTTGATAAATTTTGATTTATAAAGCCACGGTGAAAACATCAGTGCCCTCGATGAGCATCTTGTAGTCCTGACACCACGAAGTCTAGCAGTTCACTATCGCCTTCGCGGGCAGCTTTGCGCATAAGTTTCGATGGCGCATGGGTCAATGTTTGAGTCAAACGTCGTGACAGCTCAGTGATGATATCTTCTGGACTGACATCGTCCTGTTGCAGCTTAGCAATAGATTCATGCAGCAGCTTATCCACCTGACCTTGAGTACACGCGCGATATTGCTGAATATCTTTACCGACTTGGCGAACTTGAAAGCGACGGTCTATCTCAACCACCAATTGACTGACTAGCAGCTCAGCATCCACTGCTGCTTGGCGACGCTGCTCGATATTACCTGCAATCACATGCTGCAAATCATCGACAGAGTACAGATAAACATCATCAATACGGCTAATGGTCGAATCGATATCGCGCGGTACGGCTAAATCTATCATAAGCATTGGCTGATAACGGCGACGCTTGAGCGCTTGTATGGTCATTGTCTTATCAATCAACAAATCCATACTACCACTACAACTGCTGACAATATCAGCTTCTGCCAATACTTGCGGTAACTCTTGTAAGGGTCTAACGTCTACACGGCGATTAGGGCCACGTAGCTCAGCCGCTAATGCTTCGGCACGTTCGGGATTACGGTTACAGATAATGACTCGTCCGACCCCTAGCCCTGCGATATGGGTAGCAACCAAGCGATTCATCTCACCTGCCGCAACGACCAAAAGCGTGCGACTGGGTAAATCATCAAATATCTGTGTGACCAATTTGGCTGCAGCAAAGCTAAGCGATACGGCTTGGGCGCCAACCTGCGTCTCGTTACGCACTCGTTTGGCGGCAGCGAATACTTGATCGATGATCCAACCGAGCTGATTGCTGAGTACTTTTTGGTCTTGAGCCAGATGCACAGAGTTTTTGATTTGACCGAGAATCTGGGGCTCACCCAGTATCATAGAGTCGAGACCAGCCGCTACTCTCAACCAATGAGTCAGTGCATGGGTATCACGATGTACATAGAGATAAGGATCAATATCAACGAGTGGTAGCTGCTTGAAGTCAGCCAGCCACATTTTGATTTTGGTAATATGCGCACTAATCGCAGCAGACGAGATATTCATGCTACTACTAAAAGCATTGTTGGATAAAGTATTATTGGATGATGACTGGCCAGCAGCTTTGACATCCTGTATATCGGATGATTGTGAGTCAGATAGTTGGCTATTAGCGTGCTGCGACGTTGACGTTTGTGGTACTAGCGCATAGATTTCAGTGCGATTACAAGTAGAGACGATCACGCTACCATCAGTAAAGGCTTCTATTTGTTTGAGTGCGACATTTACATCGTCACCCACAAGCGCCAAGCGCTCTCGCAGAGCGACTGGTGCAGTTTTGTGATTGACCCCAATGACCACTAATCTCATTATCGATAGACCATAAACATGAAGCTCAGTTGCCCCTTACGCTATCTTATTATTTTTAAAAGACAGTTTTTGACGACAGCGCTAAAAAGGAAGACCCTAAAAACCGCCTATTATATCATTATTGCGGGCTTTAATTAACACTCACCCATCTATGATAACCATATCTCTGTATCTGGTCGCAAATGTAACAAATCAACTACTCATACGATTTATAAAATCAATAGCTGGGTTTTAACTTATGGTCAATAATATATTGTTAAATCATTCGCTTACTCTATCTTAACTTGTTATATTTCTATAATATTCAGTTTGACAGACCTATCTATATTTAATCATCTGCAGTGTCGTTCTTTGGCGACGTACTCGCTACTAGTAGCACATTCATACAGTCAGACATTCCAATATCTGAGTAACACGGATGCTATTGTTTATCTCATCGGTCTACTCTTATAATGTTTGTCATGGGTACATATTGCCAATATTTAACTTAAAATGATTAAAACAAACTTGCCTTATCTGTGTAGGTAAACCATGGGCGAATACGGCTATCTATGATTTTTTTTGGGTCATTACTTCGGTCACCACATCCCTATAGCGAATACTCTAGCTTTCGTGCTTTATTGCACGTCGCTATTGAGCGCCTGTGTCAACGGTATAAGCTAGCGTTGTCTCTAGCTGTATGCCTGTGTTTGGCAGCCCCTGTTCATGCTAGCCATCCCGATGTATTGCTAGAAGCAAAGACTCCTAAGATATCCGTTGCTACTGAGAATAAAGCAGCTAACAATAAGCTAAATGGCAATAAAGTAAATGATAGTAATGCCGCGATTGATACACCTTATAATGAAGATACGCTTACTATAGAAAACGTAAAAACCATTAATGGCTTAGCGCCAGCCAGTCTATGGCAGCCTGAGCTTAGAGAACCAAGCTTGTACGCTCTACTGGATGCCGAGTTTGCTGCTGATCGCGATGACAAACGACGGGCGGTCTCTATTTATAAGCAACAGTCTTTTAAAGAAGATGCGACAGCCGTGTTTGAGAGAGCGCTTAGCTTGTCTTTGCGTAACGAAAGGGTTGAAGACTCATTACAGTTTGCTAAGACATGGCAAGACCAAAACCCTGACCATGTGCCTGCGTGGTTTTATGTCGCGCATTTGGCCTTACGTGCCCACGACTATATATTAGCGGGTGAAACGTTAAACCGCATCTTGCGCTATGACCCACGTGCAGACTTAAGCGAAATCCTTATAGGTATTTATCCAAACAATGATGATGACAAACGTGAGCTGCTTGCTGCGTTGCAACCACTGGATAGCGAGCAAAATGCCTCATTGTCGGTATTAAAAGCGGGTTTACTCTATCAGTTTAACGAACCTGAAGTCGCTATCGTTCATATCAATCGAGCGCTAGAACGTCAGCCAGACTACGTGCCTTTTATCACGTTAAAAGCCGATATATTGCGTAAAATTGTGACCGCAGAAACCGTCATCAATTATGTCAGTCAAGCTCGTCTACGTAATCCTGATAGCAAAAGCTTATATCTATACGAGATTCGCTATTTATTAGATTTAAAGCAAAGCGAACAAGCTTGGAAGTTACTACTTGAAGCGCATAGCCGCTTCAGTGATGATTCTGAAATTACTCTGCTCGCAGCTTTAGTGAGCCTAGATATCGAAGAATATGCTAGTGCCGATGAGCTACTCAATATGCTTGCCAAGAGTCCAGCTTATCTTGATCAAGCCTATTATTATCTGGGTATCAGTGCTGAGCGTCAGCAGTTGTTCGATCAAGCCAAATACTACCTCAATGGCGTCATGCAAGAGGATTTGGTATTGGAAGCGCGTAGAAAGGTAGTGGCGTTTGAGTTACTCGATAACGACGTCGATGGAGCAATCGCGACTTTAGAGAAGCTGCGCAAAGACTTCACAGTATTCGCGCCTGACACTTTTGTCATGCAAGCCGATATCTTGTGGCAACAAAACGAATCTGATGAAGCACTGCGCCTACTAACTCGTGCCGCTCGTAAATATCCTGACAATGAGATGCTACTCTTTGCACGGGCTCAGCTTTTAGATGATAAAGAAGACTATGTCGTTAAGCGCACCCTGCTCAACCATTTGCAGGCATTAGATCCTAGTAACTTATCCTATCAGTTAAGCTATGCACAGTTGCTACTGGCCAACGAGCGTAGCTCTGAACAAGGTCTGGCACTCGCCACAGCAATTATCCAAATTCGCTATGACGACCCACGCTATGATAATGACCTTCATCTGCAAGCTCTCAATGTATTGGCGGGTAATGCACTGGCCAAAGAAAACTATCAGCAGGTCATCGACTACCTACAGACACCTTATGATGTGCTACCAACTCTGCGCTCAGGTACGCTTTTATTGCGCGCCTATCAAGGCTTAGGTAACAATGACAAAGTTGAGGCATTACTCGCAGATTTGCAGCAGCGCTTCTCATTTGGACAGCATAATATCAATGACCGCATACAGCTGTATTAATAGCGCTGATTTTGGATATGTTATTCGAGCTTTGTAGTCACAGAGATATGATAGTTGATAAGGTTTTTATAAATAACGAAGCATTTATAAATTACAAGGTCGTTATAAGAAGCTAACAGCCGTGCATAACCGAGCAACAAATAACGCTTAAGCTAATATCTTTGTTCATCTTTCCATTTTGAGAAACTATTATGTCAGCATCAATCACTTCTTATAAACCAAATAAATTGGCTCTGTTTACTGCTATGACTGCAGCAATGGTCATTACCTCTGGTTGTCAGTCATTAAAGACAGCCAACGCGACCAATCAACCAACCACGATGCAAGGTCAAAACGCTGATCAGCCCAAAAAGCTAGAGAGCTTTAATATCACGGGTAAAATTGGGGTGACCACACCTGCTAATGACACCTCAGGCACCCAAGGCGGTAGTGCGTTTTATGCATGGGGACAAGAAAACGATCGCTTTGCTATTGAACTCATCGGCGCGCTCGGCATTGGCAAAACCAACATCGAGTACAACGGTCAAACCGCCACGCTAGTCAGCGAAAAGACAGGTACATTGACCGCTGACGATCCTGAAACCTTGCTCAAAAAAGCCACTGGTTGGCAAGCGCCCATCTCACAAATGCCTTACTGGATCTCTGGTCGCCCAGCGCCTTCAGATAGCGCCCCAAAGCTCGATGCTCAAAATCGATTGGTCAGCTCAGTCAACGGCGACTGGAGTGCTAGCTTTACTTATAAAGGGAATGACAAGCTCCCTAGTAAAATCAGTGCCGTGCAGCCACAGGGCAATAAAGTTGTGATGACGATCAATCACTAGTCCGTCATTACTAGTGTATCACCACTGAAAAATCAGCCAGTATTGCTCATTACCATAGCCGTTTATGACCGTACCTTATGATAAAAAAACATGATTAAAAATATAGACGAAGCATCTGGCTCTACTGTTACGCGTTTGTCCCCTGCAAAGCTCAATTTATTTTTGCATATCACAGGCAAGCGGACTGACGGCTATCATAATTTGCAGACCGTATTTCGCCTGCTCGACTGGGGCGATTGTCTGCATTTTTCGGTTGCTGATGATACTGTGATACAAACGGCTGATAATGGATTAGATGCCAACACCCTCTGTCATCAGCTATTAGTATTAGCTGGTGCAGAGACGATCACGGCTGATGTAGAAGACAACTTGATTTTCAAAGCGGCGCGCGCATTGCTAGCATCTGCCATACAGTCAAATATTTTGCCTGAGCAATTAGCAAAAGTGCATATCGCTTTAGATAAGCACTTGCCAATGGGCGCGGGTCTAGGCGGTGGCTCATCTAATGCAGCAACGACTATGCTGGTGCTCAATGATATTTGGCAGCTTAATTTTACTTGTGATGAACTTATAAAGATTGGCGCGACTGTAGGCGCAGATGTACCTATATTTATCTTTGGCCAAGATGCTATTGCGATGGGTATTGGTGAAGAACTGACTACGATTGAGTTGCCTGACCAGCACTATTTAGTACTGACGCCCAACGCTCATGTCAATACTGCCAAGTTATTTGCGCATCCTAAACTACAGCGAGATATCGCGCCCCTATCGGTTGCAACTATCCAAAACCAATACGCTGACTATCTACAAACGCTCACTACGCCTTATCATAATGTCTTTACCCCAGTGGTCATGAGCCTCGCTCCTGCTGTTGCAGATGCCTTAAGTTATCTACAGGGGTTAGAAGCGCAAACACTCGGCACAGCACGAATGACCGGCTCTGGTAGTGCCGTGTTTTTGCCTCTAGATGCAAGCGTAGCCACTGATAAAAATCTTGTGGCGAAGTGGATTGCAGATGCGCCTTGTACAGGGTATGTGGTGGGGAGTTTGTAACTGCGTAAGTTTTTATAGATAGGTGAAAAGGTAAGAGCTGCAAATACTATCAAGCCTAAAGCATTTAAGAGCAAAATATGATCACTCTCGGAAATACAGAAACTATTGCTTTTAAAATACACAAAATGGAAAAGCCATTCATAGTGATGGATATTATTGTGAACTCAGTAAACATCAGTTATCAAGATAATAGTTATTATGCGTTTCCACTTGTTAACAATATTAAGAAAGAAATAGAACTTATTACTGATGGCGAATTTCACCTAAATAAAAGCTTGATCAATACACCACTAAGCAAGCTACACGATATTTTTTATGAAACTGAAACTGAAACTGAAACTGAAACTGAAACTGAAACTGAAACTGAAGTTTACGATAGCAGTAGTGAGATAACTAACTTTTTGTTCTATGACTTATCTACTAACAAATCTCTATTTTACATTTACCAAGAAGATGAATGTCTGATATTTTTTGGGAAATTTTTTGATAGCAATAATACTATCACTTCAAGAATAAAGAAAAGTGAGTTCTTAGCTACATTGATAAATCTGTTGCATACAGTTGAATCTTACGCTGCTCCTCGGAACATATAAGACTACTTTGGAAATCCTGTACCAGACAAACTAGGGCGTGTCTTCAATTCATCTTACAATGAACGATAGTACACGCCAGATAAAGCATTGACTTAAAATTACGCGCTAACTTCTCATAGCGAGTAGCGATACTACGAAAATGCTTAAGCCTTGCAAACATATTTTCAACAAGATGACGCAGTTTGTACAAATAGCTATCAAACTCTGGATTAGGCTGTTTGGCATTTTTCCTTTTAGGAACGACAGGTATCATATTATGGCTGCGAGCTTTGTCTCTGATAGACTCTGAGTCATAGCCTTTATCAGCGATAAAGTAATCAGCTTGCCCAATCATTTCAATCAATTCACCTGCAACTTGACTGTCGTGGACGTCACCCCCAGTGATTTTAAAATTGAGCGGATATCCATCGGCATCACAGGATAGGTGTATCTTTGTAGTTGCTCCGCCACGGCTTTGTCCAATTGCTCGTTCTTCACCAAGCCGAGCTCCACTTGCATGCTGATGACAGCGAACATAGCTTCCGTCTGTGAATACCCATTCCGTATCAACTTCTTTTCGTAAGCCAAAAAAAAATCCGCCCATAAGCCAGTTTTCGACCAGCGGTTGAAACGACTATAGGCTGTTTTCCACGAACATAATTCTTCAGGTATGTCACGCCAAGGTGCCCCTGTGCGTAGTTTCCACAGTATGGCTTCCATGATCTCTCGGCTGTTTTGAGTTTGATAGCAGCCGTACTTTATCATCGTCGATTGCAATTGATCCCAAAGCGTATCTGTTAATGCTTTTCTTGCCATAACTTGTATTTCTCGCATCGACTCAATAGATGCGGTATTGTAACTATTATTTAGGGCTTATCCAATTGAAGACACGCCCTAGTCTCAAGCTCACTAATATAACCCTACGAGAGAATACAAGTAAGGCATCAATCCTTGTTACCGAGTTTCACCATATACCTTTCGAAATCATACCGCCCTTGATGAATTAAGAATAAATAGCAGAAAAACCCGCAAATGACTTGCAAAATCTGAAAATTTACTTATAATAGGTCGCCACAATAGGGGTATAGCCAAGTTGGTAAGGCATCAGGTTTTGATCCTGACATCCGTTGGTTCGAGTCCAGCTACCCCTGCCATTTTTTAGTACGAAGCGTTAGAGATACATCGAGTATAAGCGGTTTATAGACAGCCACTTATCTTATTGTCATTGACAACGTTATCCCAGTTTCGGTATAGTTCGCAATGGACACCGCTAGGGAAAAGTTATGTTTTAAACGGTTTATCCGTTTTTTAGATAACTGACAGGTAATGACACCATATTAAGAACGACTACTTAGTCGCTATTAAATATCGGTTGTTCATAGCCTAGACATTACAGGGGTATAGCCAAGTTGGTAAGGCATCAGGTTTTGATCCTGACATCCGTTGGTTCGAGTCCAGCTACCCCTGCCATTTTTTACTGTAATAGTATACTTCAACACCTTCACCACTCTTTTCTTAATTTGAGCAGTTTGACACTGCTTAGCGGTCGCTGCTTGAGTCAATCAATAGGACTTCTGTCATGCCTTATTTGGCGATTTTTACGGGTAATGCCCACCCAGAATTAGCAAAAACCGTAGCCGATCATCTTCATATACCTCTTGGTAAAGCTGACATCACGCGTTTTTCTGATGGCGAAATTGCCGTGGAAATCAAAGAACACGTACGTGGTAAAGATGTGTTTATCATGCAGCCTACTTGTGCACCGACCAACGACAACTTGATGGAAATCATGATGATGGCTGACGCTTTGCGTCGCTCTAGTGCTGGCCGTATCACAGCTGTTATGCCGTACTTTGGTTATGCTCGTCAGGATCGTCGTCCACGCTCAGCTCGTGTACCTATCTCGGCTAAAGTGGTCGCTGACATGCTAAACATCGTTAGTATCGATCGCGTAATGACGGTTGATTTGCACTCAGATCAGATTCAGGGTTTCTTTGATATCCCTGTAGACAACATCTACGGCACACCTGTATTGCTAAACGACCTACAAAAGCAAGACTATGACAATATCATGGTTGTTTCACCTGACGTAGGCGGCGTGGTTCGTGCACGTGCGATGGCTAAGCAGTTAGGCGATACCGACATGGCAATTATTGATAAGCGCCGTGCTCGTGCCAATGAGTCACAAGTAATGCATATCATTGGTGATGTTCGAGACCGTGATTGCGTTATCGTTGATGATATGGTCGATACTGCAGGTACATTGTGTAAAGCCGCTGAAGCATTGAAAGAAAATGGTGCTCGTCGCGTCTTAGCTTACATCACGCATCCTGTCCTATCAGGTAACGCACTGAAAAACATCAGCGAATCTGCATTGGATGAAGTGGTTGTGACCGATACAATTCCACTATCCGCTGAAGCCAAAGCTTGTAGCAAAATTCGTCAGGTAAGTATTGCACCGATGCTGGCTGAAAGCTTACGCCGTATCAATAACGAAGAATCTATTAGCGCGATGTTTGACGCTTAACCTGATACAATTATTTTTAAAACAGCTATTGCGGTAATTTTTAGTAGCAATGACTGCTGAAATATATCTTGAATAGTTAAAAAACAGAGCGTCAAGTATCCTTACTTGGCGCTTTGTTTTGTGTAGGCGTTTTGCGTAGGTCTTTATTATTGCTACAGAATCACGTATAATGCGCGCCTGTGCTGACCTTTTCGTTGTTTTTATTAGGCTGGCACTATCAAAAGTGCTGATCATGCTTAACAGTAACTATCGTTATGGTCATTATCGTAGCGAGCGCTGCTATAAGCAAATGGCTAAGCTTAGACATTACGAGGTTTATTCGTAATGATAATATTAGCTATCATCACGTATTAGTGGATTGGTCGCAAATCCACTTTTTTATGACCAGACACTTCATCATTTTTTTTATAGGATTATATCCATGAGCATTAATCATTTTGAACTAAACGCCGTTGATCGTGCTGCTGAACTACAAGGTAAAGGTGCGAGCCGCCGCCTACGTAAGCAGAACCTAGTTCCTGCTATCATCTATGGTGGTAACGAAGAGCCAACAGCTATCTCTATCAAGCTTAACGAACTAGTAAAATCACTAGAATTCGAAGCGTTTTTCTCACACATCTTGACTATCAACGTTGACGGTGAAGAGCATCAAGCAGTTATCAAAGACTTGCAGCGCCATCCTGCTAAAGGCTTCCCAATGCATGCTGATTTCCAGCGCATTGTAAAAGGTCAGAAAATCCACATGAACGTTCCTGTTCATTTCACTGGTCGTGAAGATGCGCCTGGTACTGCTGCTGCTGGTGTACTATCTACTCTAGTATCTGACATCGAAGTTATCTGCTTACCATCACAACTTCCTGAATACCTAGAAGTAGATGTGTCTGGCATGGAAATCGGTGACTTGTTCCGTCTATCAGACATCAAACTTCCTGAAGGCGTTGTTATTCATGAGCTTGAGCTAGAAGACGGTCATGACCGTACTATCGTTAACATGCAGCCACCAACAGTAGAAGAAGTTGATGCTGATGCTGACGTTGATGCTGATGAAGTACCAGCAACTGAGCAAAACGACGGTACTGAAGAAAACAAAGACAGCGAGTAATATACTATTTCTAACTAGTGCATTATTTTGTGCTGGTTAGTGATACATTCGTTTAGTCAATAAGACAGCAGGTGATTAAAATCTCCTGCTGTTTTTGTAAGTAAGGTTTGAAAATAAACTGTCTATCAGTACTTTAAACCTTACCCCTATTTATCAAATTCAAGCAGGGTGTTTTTATGGCCATAAAGCTTATTGTCGGTCTTGGTAATCCTGGTCAGCAGTATATGTTTACGCGTCATAATGCAGGATTTTGGTTTGTCCATCATTTGGCTCAGCAGTTTAATATCACGCTCTCCCCTGATAAGAAGTTTCATGGAGTGACAGGGCGTGGGCAAATTCATGGGTCTGATGTGCGTTTACTTATGCCGCTGACGTTTATGAATAAATCTGGTCAGTCAGTGGTGCCTATGGTAAATTTCTATGGCATCAAAAATGATGAATTGTTGATTGCTCATGATGAGCTCGATATTCCAGCTGGTAGTATCAAACTCAAAACAGACGGTGGACATGGTGGTCACAACGGCCTACGTGATATCACGCCGCATATTGGCAATGATTTTCATCGCCTGCGTGTGGGTATCGGCCATCCTGGACACAAGTCTAAAGTTAGTGGACACGTTCTCTCTAAAGCATCTCCTGATGAGCAGATTGCGATTGATAGCGCGCTGACAGCTGCTTTTGAGGCGCTCCCATTATTGTTAGATGGTGATGTCGAAAAAGCACGTTCACAAATTAATGGCTTTAAATTGCCTGAATAATATAGTCATTCAATGATAATGACCTTTTATTTTGGCAGTTTTATCCCCATTAACCTTTTGATTTAGTTAATTAATATCAGTTACGCCAAGGAACCAACCTATGCTACTTAATATGCTTAAATGCAAATTACACCGTGCCCGTGTTACCCACGCTGAACTTCACTATGAAGGCTCTTGCGGTATCGACGGCGATCTATTAGATCTTGCTGGTCTACGCGAAAATGAATCTATTGATATCTATAACGTGACCAACGGTAAGCGCTTTCGCACCTATGCTATCCGTGCTGAGGCGGGCTCTGGTATTATCTCATTAAATGGTGCTGCGGCTCATATGGCAGATTTGGGCGATATCGTTATCATTTGTGCTTACGCGCATTTTGATGAAGTTGAAGCGTCAACGTATCAGCCAAAACTGGTCTATTGCAACGAAGACAACACAGTAAAAGACACTGCAAATATCATTCCTGTACAAGTTGCTTAATATGACAGGATGGTGAGGTTTTGGTAAAGTTAAGATAAACACAAAGTTACATCTTTGAATTAGCTGCTATTATTACTAAAAATCTCGATGCTAAAAGGAAAGCTGAATCTAAATCAAGATTCGGCTTTTTTTATACCACTTTTATTTATCAAATTCACATTTTTCATCATATACAAGGAAACATACTGATGTGGTTGGCCGCGCTTGCAATACTGATTGGGTTAGCAATTTTAGTTTGGAGTGCCGATGTCTTCATTGATGGGGCGACAGCACTAGCCAAGAAATTTAGTGTGCCTAGCTTCTTAATTGGTGTCTTAATATTGGGTATAGGCACGTCAGCGCCTGAGATGGTGGTATCAGTACTAGCAGCAATAGAAGGCAGCCCTGAGCTGGCTCTAGGTAACGCTTATGGCTCAAATATCATCAACATCGCATTGGTACTCGGTGCAACCGTATTGATTAGCCCTATTATCATCCGTAGAGGCATCGTAAAGCGCGACTTGCCCTTACTGCTGCTAATTACTGTCATCGCCGCTTGGCAGCTACGTGATGGGACATTGAGCCAAGCTGATGGTATCGTATTGTTGATTTTGTTGGTCGCCGTTTTAGGACTACAGATCATAATGAGTATACGCGAAGGCTATCATGAGCACGAAGACGATATGGTCGTGGCTAATGCTGACTCAGAGCACTCAAACAACTTAGAGCACTTAGATAACTCAGAGAGCTTAGAAAAGCTAGAACCAAGCGTAACGCGTGGTCTTGTGAGTTTAATTATCGGTATGCTGATGCTCGTAGCTAGCTCACGTGCTATCGTTTGGGGTGCTGTCGAGTTGGCAACACTATGGGGGCTCAGTGAGCTTATCATTGGTCTAACAATTGTCGCAGTTGGGACCTCATTGCCTGAGCTGGTATCGAGCCTGTCAGCCGCCCGTAAAGGCGAACATGATATGGCGCTCGGCAATATCATCGGCTCTAATATCTTCAATACTTTGGCAGTTGTCGGCTTGGCAACGGTCATTGCTCCTATCGCCGCCGACCCAGTGATTCTGTCGCGTGATGTGATGGCAATGGGAGTCTTGACGATATTGCTAGTGACACTATGCGTGTTTGCCTTTAAAACAAAGCGACAATTCGGTCGTACGTCAGGTGCCACATTGGTACTGTTCTTTATGGGCTACACCGCATGGCTGATTCAAAGCGTTAGTATGTAACTGTTTAAGCTGAATTAATTGATCATTAGTACAACTACATTATTACGTCGATAAGAGTTACTAGTTCAATAAAAATTATTAGGTCAATAAAATCAGACTAAGATTTTTTCTTACGATTTTTAAAACCGCGCCATAACCCTTCATGTGTTACTTTTGGCATTTTTAGGGTGATGGTGTTGGACAGCATGTCTTGTACTGCCAGACCGCGAGGGTTGAACAGGCAGAACACATAGTTGAATACCAAACCAAGAAACGCGCTGGCCAATAAGGCGGCGCGTGATCCATCAATAAGACTGCCAATAATGCCGAAAATCAACGGCATCAAACAAGCGGCCAAAATACGCTTAAACGACTGACCCCACGTTAGCCATTGACCTGCATCATTAATCGTTTTTAATCGCCACGTCTGCATACCCAATGTCTGACCACCACGGCGCCAAAATATCCCATAGAATGCCACGAGTGTCAGTACAAATGACGGCGTCATAATGGCGTTCTGATACCAGAGCGGCAGTGACTGAGCTTGTGAGGACTCAGTACCCGTCTCCATGGTCAACAGTGTACCCACCACAGTCAATATAGTACCGACCAAAAATAATAGCGCTAAAATCAGCATACCATCATAGAGAATCGCCACGACACGAATCATAGGCTTAGCGATGGTTGGCTCTTCGTTAGGATCTTGCTGTACAGGCGCACTCGATTGAGGCTTTGATTTTTGAGTCGTTTTTGACGGACGTTTAGATAGACTTTTTGACATGGTACAAGCTCATAGCAAGCAGTGAATAGTAACGCTATTGTACCGTAAATGGTGGGGCTATCGTACATTATCCTAGATGACTGTCCAATATCATAGGTGGCCTAACATCGTAGATGACTGTCCAATACCTTAGATTGCTCTTTAATATTATTAGATGCTTATCCAATCATGCTACATACAAGAGATGATCGTAGAATAAATAAATAGAAGGGTAAAAGTTACAGACATAAAAAAACCGCCAATTGTCATAAGACAGGCGATTATTTTAATGTTTTATCAGCTCGTATTAAGCTATTATGCAAATGGTGCGCCTGGAGAGATTCGAACTCCCGACCCCTTAGTTCGTAGCCAAGTGCTCTATCCAACTGAGCTACAGGCGCGTATTTTGCACTTTATCCACTGCGCAGATAATATCTTTTGCAGTAAATTAGGTTGGTCATTATATAGATAATATCGCTTGTGTCAACATCTTTTTTAATTAAAACAAATTATTTTTTGAATTAATTATTAAAATGTTTAACGCAGTATATTGCGTTACTACTCTAATAACAACTGAATAAATGGCGGTGAAGGAGGGATTCGAACCCTCGATACGCTTACACGTATGGTTCCTTAGCAGGGAACTGGTTTCAGCCACTCACCCACTTCACCTAACGATTCAAGACATTTATAAAATTTCTATAAACACAGTATTGATGCTAACAATACGTCTCATGTCGTGGGCGAGTATTATAACAAAGCCAAAACGAATTGCAAGCGTTGTCTACAGATTTAATGCGGCTTTTATCAAAATTATAGATATAAGTACTTATATTGCATTTTTATACGGAAAATTGCGACATATCATCGCTAAATATAACAACCAAACTGCTCACTAATATTAGGCCTACTCACTCTACCGTCTTATACCCCATCCACAAGCATAAGACTATGATAGATTTTTTAGTAGTAGGTGGCTATAGTATTTGTCACTTACTTTAAAATCTCTTAAAAGGAGCTGTTATGCGACCTGTCGTACTGTGTTTTTCAGGATTAGATCCCTCAGGCGGTGCTGGATTACAAGCGGATATCGAGGCCATCGGACAGTCAGGGGCACATGCAGCCATCGCGTGTACGGCGGTCACTATCCAAAGCTCACAGCAGGTATTTGGCTTTGAGGCTTGCGCAGCATCATTGGTAAAAGCTCAAGCTACTGCGGTGCTTGATGACTTGCCTGTTAGTGCTATCAAATCAGGTATGCTCGGCACCACTGATAACATCGCAATGTTGACCGAACTATTTGCTGATCAAGTTATCGATAATAATACGCCATTTGTCTTAGACCCTGTACTAGTCGCAAATAGCGGTGGCAGTTTGGGTGATGAAAAAACTTTGGTTAGCGCCTTTAGACAACTGCTGCCCTACGCCACTTTAATCACTCCAAATACTCATGAACTACGAGCGCTTAGCGGTGAGCAAGACTTGCATGTCGGTGCACAAAAGCTATGTGCTCAAGGTACTCATGCCGTACTGGTAAAAACCTCACATGATTTTGATAGTGGTGATATCGAGCAGTACTTATATATACAGGGCGAAATGGTCCATAAAAGTACCTTGCCGCGCTTAGATGGTGAGTTCCATGGCTCAGGATGTTCACTTGCCAGCTTCATCGCTGGACGCTTGGCAATGGGCGATGTTCTCATTGATGCGGTAAAAGCGGCAGACAGTTGGATTACCCAGACATTGCGGGCAGCTGATGCACCGCATCCTGATGATATTCAAGCTCAGCTCATACCTAATCGCTTTGTTCGTTTTTAGCATACCTAACAAGCTATAGCTTACCCAAGTAGCAGACGCAAAAAAGGCGCTCTATATTTTTATAGAACGCCTTTTTTATGACAGTTTTTAAATGTAATTAGTCTTAACCCAAGGTTGGCAACACACTCGCGGCTAAACCACCGATGAATATCTCCAGCAAATAGAATGCTAAGAAAGCGACCATTGGCGATAAGTCGAGCATACCTAAGTTCGGCGTGATACGACGAAACGGGGCCAAAATAGGCTCAGCCAAATTAATAATAATGCCAATAATCGGATGCTCAGATCTGGTAAACACCACAATCCAGCTAACGATGATAGAACCAATCACCAAGTAGCGACACATGCGTAAAAAGTCTAACAATAAGCTAGTCGTACCCGTGAAGAATAGCGGTACAGGGGCAATACCTTTATGCGTCAGTGCGGCCTTTCCAGAGATATCGATTAGGCGAATCAAAAACATCAGCACGATAGCGGCAATGCTAATACGACCCTGCGCAACAGTCGGAAAAATACGCCCGAATACATCGACGATATGCGTCGCTTTATAAGCAGGTGCAATCATCGGATTGCTCGCATCCATCCCTGCAAACTGCAACATAAAACGAATAAACACCAGCATCATAGCGAATGTGGTGACCAAATCAAAAATTTGAAATAACATGTTGTTCATGAAGTGCTACTCAATGTGACATTATTAACAGATTCTAGGATGACAAATGTCATTATCAGATGCTGATGATTACATAAGGTGTGTCGTCAGTGGTGACTCACAGCACACCTTGTCAGTGTTTACTTACTCATCTCTTCACTTAACGCTTGGCTACGATCATAGCAAGCTTGCATGGCCTCGCTGATTTGACGACCAATCTCATTTGCTTGCATTGACTCGACCGCTGCCTGAGTAGTACCGTTCGGTGAAGTCACTTTACGGCGTAACTCAGCTGGCGCATCATCACTGTTCATCGCCATTTTTGCAGCACCTAACATGGTCTGCATAGCAAGTGCTGAGGCTTGTTCTTTATCTAACCCTAATGCAACTGCCCCATCGACCATCGATTCAATGAAGTAAAACATATACGCTGGCGCTGAACCTGATACGGCTGTGACCGCATGCATATGTTCTTCGTCATCAACCCACATGACCAAACCTGAGGCTTCCATAACGGCCGTTGCTAGCTGCTTCTGTTCTGCTGAAATGTTATCTGTACCATAAAGGCCAGTCGCACCCATTTGAATCATAGAAGGCGTGTTTGGCATTGCACGGACGATATTGCTATAGCCGCCCAACATGTTTGATAAAAGATCAGTCGACAAGCCTGCCGCCACTGAAATGACCAATTGATTGTCTAGCACATCAGCAAAAGCACCAACTACCACCTTCATCATTTGTGGTTTGACTGCTAGCACCACGATATCCGCACCGATCACAGCAGACTTTGGATCAGCCATTGGATCAACAGTATTTAGACCTTTGGCGGCTAATTGCTCACGTGCATCGCTGCTAGGATCGGCGACCGTGATTAGATTTGGTTTGATGCCGCAACCCACAAGCCCGCTAATGAGCGCTTGTGCCATGTTTCCGCCACCAATAAAACTGATTTTTTTATTATCTAATACCGACATACTTGTCTCCTAGTCACAAAATTCAAAGGTATTCAACTTAACATACTGATATGTAAAACGACACTCAGTTTATCATACTGCCACTATTACCGTTTGATAAATTCAAAATGTCACGCCTGACATCAACCTGATAAAAATCAATGAGTCAGCCAACGGATATTAAACTTTTAACGCTTTCTATTTTAGACTAAGCTCACTTTTGATGTACTCAGCCAATTGATTGCTTTTAGCATCGGTATCGCTATCTGTCTGCTCAGAACTCAAAAGCCAACTCTCAAATGGTGATGCTAGTAATAGAGGAATATCAGTTTCTATTTCGCTTCCATCTTCAGATTTTTTTATAAGGGTGATGCTGACTACCATTAAGCTGTCTCGTAGCCATAGTGGAATCCCAAGCATTTGATACAGTTTTTTTCCTGCTTGTGGGCGCCCAGCCATCTTAGTTTGTAACCGCTGCTTTCTACCTAACGGTACTACTTTTAACCCTACCTGCTGTGCTACACCGTCCGCACTATTTTCTAACAATCGTACCAGCGCATATGGCTTTACTTGTAACTGCCAAGTATAACTATCACTACTACGTACGATGAATGATGTTAAATTATTAGCTGAATGACTAGATGAGTTACTAGATAAAGTCAGTACCTGCTCGGTCAGCGGTACGTTTAGCCAAGACAGCCAATCGCTGCTCATACGATAGAGCTGTTGACGATAGCGGCGAATGGTATAAGATGCCTTACGACCTTGCCAAAACAGTTCTGTTTGATGATCTTGGTTATCACGTTGGCTTAGAGTTAACACATCATCGACGAGTTGCTTAGCAGGTGGTAACGGCTCATCTTGACCGAGCCAATAGTGCAATAATTGCCGTTGACGATACATGGGTAGCTTTTGCAACGTATCGATATTTAGCACGCGCTGTGCAGGTAAAAGTTGCAGGTCTGTATTTTCTGTCTGCTGCATATCCTGCATAGCTTGAGCATTGACTGTTTCCTGTGCATCACTTAACAGCTGCGCACTACGAGCAATATTATCGATGACATTGTGATTGTATGTAGCCAGTATTGGCATGATGTCGCGGCGTAACCCACTACGCACATTATCTCCAGTTTTATTGGTAGGGTCATCGATGTAAGGCAGCGCTAAGCGTTTGGCATAGGCGCTGATAGTTGCGCGTCTTATGATAAGCCAAGGTCGCCACAGTATATTGCGCTGCGAGCCCTGCGTTTGCACTCGCCATGGCTGCATGCCTGAGAGGCCATTGACTCCAGCGCCTTGAATGAGTCGCATCAATACCGTTTCGGCTTGGTCGTCAGCATGGTGGCCCAGTAGCAAAACATCACCTTTATTGATATGTGCGCGCATGACGTTATAGCGAGCTTGCCGTGCTGCTTGCTCATCATGCCCATTTACTTTTGCCTGTAAAATGCGACAAGGTATCTGCTGCGCTTGTGCCCAATTGGCAACATGCTTGGCCCAGTTGTGACTATCCGCTTGAAGCCCATGGTCGACATGTAAGAGCTGCGGCAAACACGGCAATCGTCCTTGCCTATAGAGCTGCACACACAGTGCCACAAGTGCCAATGAATCACGCCCACCACTACAGGCCAGCCAAAGACGACGACCGTGCAGTTGATCACTATATTCAGACATACTGCTCAATAATGCTTTCGCTAGCATCTCATCAACTGGCAAAGCAGCAATTAGCTTAATAGGATGCGGGATGATTGCACTGCTGGTCATATTCAGCCTTATTTTTAGTTACGTTATATCTTCATATAGTAACAGCCATAAAAAAACGCGCCATTAAATGACACGTTTTTATTTTAGCATTAAGACTCAGACTCTAATATGAAAAACCTATTATTGAATAATAGCGACTCAACAATAAAGGCGCCATAGCAGCCAGTTAAGCAGGCAACATCACTTCTGAGTTAAAAGATTTTAGCTTTTCATAACGTAGCTCACAACGCTTTTGAGGATCTAAATCTTTAATCTCATCAAGCTGCTCAGTAATCAGTGCTTTTAGCGCATTCATTACAGGTTGTGGCTGCACATGTGCGCCTTCGCCTTCTTCGATGACAGCGTCAATCAAACCCATTTGATACAGGTTAATGGCGTTTAGTTTTAGCGCTTCACTAGCGTCTTGTGCTTTTTCAGCGGTTTTCCATAGGATAGAAGCACAACCTTCTGGCGAGATCACTGAGTAAATGCTGTTTTGTAGCATATTTACTTTGTCACCAACCCCAATTGCCAATGCGCCGCCTGATCCGCCTTCACCGATAATAGTCACAATTACAGGCACTTTCAGACTAGAAAATACAGCAATGCTTTCTGCAATCGCTTGCGCTTGTCCGCGCTCTTCTGCACCAATACCAGGATAAGCACCTTGGGTATCTACAAAGGTCATCACAGGAATGTTAAAGCGCTCAGCCATTTTGACCAAACGAATCACTTTGCGATAGCCTTCAGGATTGGCCATACCAAAGTTATGAGCAATACGCTCACGGGTGCTACGACCACGATGCTGACCAATTACCATTACAGGCTGACCATCAAAACGCGCAAGACCACCCAAAATGGCTTTGTCATCGGCAAAAGCACGGTCGCCATGCAACTCGTCAAATTCGGTAAAAAGCTGATTAACATAGTCCATAAATAATGGACGCTTGGCGTGTCGTGCAAGCTGCACACTATCCCAGACAGTGCTCATAGACGCTTCCCTTTAATAATTATACTTAATGTATTTATGTTTAAGAATAATATCGTTATCCGTATTCAGATAATGAAAGTACAGTTGTAAACTCAATAGGAGCTATAGTAGCACATCTTAAATAGCATGACATTATCGACGACGCCGCTTTTGTTACGTTAATCTTTAACTCAATACTTACAATGGTAACTGCTCAACCTCTGGAGTCTCAGCCTCTTGAGCTTCAATCACACTAAGCTGTACGCCCCATTTGGCAAACTGATCAATCTCGGTACGCAAATCTGCGAGCAAGAACGCATAATGCTCACTGCTATCCGCTAAGGTGATTTGCCAGCTGTTTTCAGCGACTACCTTTAGTTCTAGCTCTGGTAGCGCATAATCACTGCGGCTATGATGTGCCAGTACGGCGAGGCGCAACAATAAGCAGAGAGAAACCAACTGATCACCACCAATCTGACAAGTCTGCTCTAGCATATCGGCTTTGAGCTTGCGACGATGGTTAAGCATCAGCTGCGCCATGCGTTTTTGATCGACTTGCGAAAACCCTGGAATATCAGAATACTCCAGCAAATACGCACTGTGCTTATGATAGCTACTGTGACTGATTGCCAGTCCTATCTCATGCAAGAAAGCAGCACGTCTGAGCAAGTCGCAATCATCATTGGACAGCGCAAGTTTGTCTTTTACTTGTTCGAATAAATGGCGGCTGGTTTTCACCACTTGCTTGGCTTGCTTTTTGTCGCCTGAATAACGCTTGATTAGTGCAAGCACACTGCGGTCACGTACATCTTCGCTCGCAAAACGCCCAAGCATGTCATACATCACGCCTTCACGTAACGCCCCATCTGAGTAGGTAATAGTTTCAACGCCTAGTACCTTCATCACCGCACGCAACACGGCCACACCTGCCGGAAATACGGCTTTACGATGGTCTTTGACGCCTTCTAACTCGATATCATCAATATTGCCAATTTTAAGCAGCAATCGCTCTAGTTTTTTGACGCCTTCATAGGTAATGCGTTCTTGCTCATCGGCCCAGCCTTTGGACACAAGGACGTTACGCACGGCTTTAATCGTGCCACTTGAGCCGACCACACTGCTCCAGCCCATTTTTTGATAACTGCCATTAATCGCCAAGACTTCTTTGCGCGCACCCGAAATCGCACTATTAAAAGCTTCTTTAGTAATCAGGCCGTCAGCGAAGAATTTTTGGGTAAAAGAAACACAGCCCATTTGTAAACTTTCAGTCAATAATGGATCGAAATTTTGACCAATAATAAACTCTGTCGAACCGCCGCCAATATCCATAACCAAGCGTTTATCACTACTCTCGTTGGTATGCGAGACGCCCAAATAAATCAATCGCGCCTCTTCGCGGCCCGCGATAATCTCAATAGGTTTTGGCAGGATTTTATTGGCACGGGAAATAAAGTCGTTGGCGTTTTTAGCTTGACGCAACGCATTGGTCGCGACCACACGAATCCGCTCTGGCGGTACTGAATCCAAGCGCGCCACAAAGCGGCTTAAACAATCAAGACCGCGCTGCTCAGCGGCTGCGCTTAGAATATTATTTTCGTCCAAACCGGCGGCGAGCTGTACCTTTTCAGACATCGAGACTACTTTTCGCACTTCCCCATGGTCAAGACGAGCAATAGCTAAATGGAAACTGTTGGAACCAATATCGATAGCTGCCATCATTTCATCATCGCCAATTGGCGGATTCGTAAGGTAGTCAATAGGCATAGGACAAGTCGTCACCGTGTTAGAGAGAGTGGATAGTTTACCAAAATCACGTGCTATATAGTTATAAAATCACATGTATAGAAAAAAGTCATAACCACAAAAATCAGGGCAATTTTATCATTAAAGCATTTATGCCAAACACTCGCAAGCGATGCAAAACTGTAGCGGGAACATCGAAGACCACTCTATAAGCTGACAGGTATCGGCTCAGCATCTAGCGCTTGTGTTACACATATCGGTTTGCTACATTGAAAGCTATCAATATCATGATAAAAAACCGTTATTTACAGAATTTTTATCCATATAATTTACTTCAAAAGCCACCAGCTAATCGGTTAAAAATCATTTGCAATTAGTAGTTATCAAACCCACCAGCAAGGAAGCTAGTCATATGAATCAGACCACGACAAAAGACGCAACCCAAAATACTGAAGCCCCTATCAGTAGCGCTAAAAAAGACATGGTAAAAACTGAAACCTCGCCTAAACAGGCATTTTATGATTTTTACTTAGATGAGCATCAAAACATGGCCTGTCGCCGCCTACATTTTGCAGGTAGTAGCTTTGGCTTATTAGGACTGGCAAAGTCTGTCAAAAGTGGCTCAGCTAAGCCTTTGGTAAAGGGCATTGCCGCTGGATATGCTTGTGCATGGGTTGGCCATTTTTTCTTTGAAAAGAATAAACCCGCTTCTTTTAAATTCCCATTGAAAAGCTTTGTCAGTGATTTTCGTATGTATAGCGATGTGCTACGAGGCAATCTGAGCTTGAGAGATCGTAAGTTTGATAAAGCACGATAAATTTAGTCGTCATATAAATTAAATGACACACTTTATATTCTTCCCCATACGATTATAAATAAGATATCGATAAATAAAAAAACCAGCAAAGATCACGGGATGACCTTGCTGGTTTTTTAAACTGCAACTTTTTGACGAGCTAATAACTTACATAGCTAAACTATGCTTTTGCCATTTCTGCAAATATCTCATCAGCTGCTTTGATTGACGCATCGATATCTTCATTACTGTGCTTAATCGACATGAAGCCCGCTTCATAAGCTGATGGTGCCAAGTAAATACCGCGATCTAGCATACCGTGGAAGAAGGTATTGAATACGTCCATATCGCACTCTGTCACGTCATCGAAGTTTTTTGGCGTTTCGGTTGCGTTATCTTTGACAAAGAACATGCCAAACATGCCGCCCAACTTGTTGGTGCGTAGATTGATACCGTGCTTATCCGCCGCCGCTTGGAAACCATCGACCAGACGATCAACTTTCGCTGCTAACTTGTCGTAGAAACCTTCTGCCGTTAAGTCTTCAAACATCGCAATACCAGCACGCATCGCGAGTGGGTTTCCTGATAACGTGCCAGCTTGATAGACGCCGCCAAGTGGCGCGATGCAGGACATGACTTCTTTTTTACCACCGAAAGCACCAACAGGTAAGCCAGCCCCGATGATTTTACCGAAACAGGTCAAGTCTGGGTCAATACCGAAATGGGCTTGCGCACCGCCAAGACCAACACGGAAGCCCGTCATCACTTCATCAAAAATCAATACTGCGCCATTAGCTGTACATTCTGCGCGCAACGTATCATGAAACTCTTGTGTTGGAATAACCATGTTCATGTTGCCAGCGATAGGCTCTAAGATAACGCAGGCAATTTCTTCACCCCATTTCTCAAAACAATCTTTAATCGCTTGCGGATCATTATAAGGAATCGTAATCGTATGCTTGGCAAAGTCTGCAGGCACGCCTTTTGACGTTGGCTCACCAATATCAAGCATGCCAGAGCCTGCTTTTACCAATAGGCTGTCTGAATGCCCATGATAACAACCTTCAAATTTGACGATTTTGTCACGCTGAGTATAACCACGTGCTAAGCGAATCGCACTCATGGTCGCTTCTGTACCAGAGCTAGTCATACGAATCATCTCAACGCTTGGTACAATTTCACAAATCTTATCAGCAACGGTGGTTTCAAACGGTGTAGGCGTACCAAAGCTCAAACCATCATCGGCCGCTTTTTTAACTGCATCAATGACTTTTGGGTGCGCATGACCCAAAATCATTGGGCCCCACGAGCCAACATAGTCAATATAGGCGTTGTCTTCGGTGTCATAAATTTTGCTGCCATTGGCACGGTGCATAAAAATTGGCGTACCGCCGACCCCTGCAAAGGCGCGGACGGGTGAATTAACGCCGCCTGGAATATGTTTGCGAGCTTGGGCAAAAAGCTGTTCGTTTTTAGTACTCATAGCTATTCTCTATTTATAGGTTTTATATTCTGTCAGTTCTGTATTTTCTAAATGTCGTCAGTCTTATATTTGTTTATTATCGAATCTTTCAAGACATTTTTACAATTTACGCTTTTTTAACGACAGAAGATTTGAGCTTCATTGGGCCATAACCGTCAAGTTTACAATCAATATCGTGACCATCGGTTGCGTCTGGCAATAGGCGAATATTTTTCGCTTTAGTTCCAACTTTAATGACAAGTGAAGAGCCTTTGACCTTTAAATCTTTGATCACAGTGACCGCATCGCCGTCCTGTAACTCATTGCCAACCGCATCACGAATGACGGCATCTTGCTCTTCCGCTTGTGCCGCATCCGTCTCAGCCGCCGTCCACTCGTGAGCGCACATCGGACATACCAGTAACGCACCATCTTCATACGTATATTCAGCATCACATTTTGGGCAATTTGGTAAGCTCATCATATCCTCGGCAGTCATCAGACGTTGGGTTTATTGTAGAGCGGACATTGTACCGTAACTCGCCATTTTTAACCAATTTGTACCGTTGAAAATGGCGCACTACGCCCAATTTAATGCTTAACCCTCACTGAAGCGCCCCACTTAGTAGTGACGTTTTTGTGATAGCGTTTTTGTGGTACTCTTCTTAACCTCATTTAGATTTATGTGCACAGATACTGCCAATTATAAAAGCGTCCATATAATTTTTTATCACTTCGATTTACCCTCTATATTATTACTAAGTAAGCTCTCATCAGAAGGATAACAACAATGACACAATCTCCAAATCCCTCAGCATTGCTGCAGTTTTCGCAGCTGACCATTCAAGGCGAGGATGCCGAAAAATTCCTGCAAGGGCAATTGACCTGCGATGTCACCAAACTTGGGCTTAGCTATCAAGCAGCGGCTATTTGTAATCTAAAAGGTCGTATTGAGTTTGGTATCTGGATCAAAAAACAAGCAGAGAAACATTATGATGTGGTCATCAGTAGCGATTGTGCTGAGTCTTTGCAGGCGCATCTTAATAAGTACGGGGCATTTTCTAAATTTGAGACCAGTGCACCAGCAGCGGTTTATCCTTGCGTGCTATCAAATGAGCCTACTTTTAGCCATAAAGACGACCATAATACTGCTGAGGATACGCAGGCTTGGATGGCATGCAGCTTAGCTACTGGTAATTATTGGATTGTGGCCGCGACTCAAGGTGAGTTTCAACCGCAAGAGCTGCGTCTACATCAGCGCGGCGGCATGGACTATGATAAAGGCTGCTACTTAGGCCAAGAAGTCATCGCTCGTATCTACTTTAAATCTGCACCCAAAGCATTTTTACACTATGTAAAAGGCACCGGTGCAGCACCACGCGCAGGTGACAAACTCGATAAAATCCAAGTAGTCAATGCGATGAAAAATGACGATGGCTTTACCGCTTTGGTCGTAGCGCGTCCTGAACAGTTGGCAGAAAGCGATTTGAGCATATTGGACTTGCCAGCTGCACTACAAGTAGATGTTGCTCGTCCAAAATAAAATTGCATCGAATCAGGCAAGCGACGCAGCAAAGGTGATGGTAGTTTAATACAGAGCTCCTGTCATGATTAACATGAGCATAGAGAATCCTATGACACATATTGCGGTACTCGGAGCAGGCGTGGTGGGCGTGACCACCGCATGGTATCTACGTCAGGCAGGCTATGATGTGACTGTGATTGAGCGCGAATCGGCAGCAGGTATGCAGACGTCATTTGCCAACGGCGGTCAAATATCTGTCTCACATGCCACGCCTTGGGCCAATCCTGCGACCCCGATGAAAGCGCTCAAGTGGCTGTTTAAAGAGGATGCTCCGCTACTGTATCGCTTGCGTGCGGATAAAGCGCAGCTCAAATGGGCCATGCAGTTTTTGCAAGAGTGCCGCGCCGATAGGGCCGATGCCAATCTGGTGCAAATGGTGCGCCTAGGTCTATATTCAAGAGATACCTTACAACAGCTGCGCGCGGATATTGGTATCGACTACGAGCAGCAAACACGCGGTATCATGCACTTTTATACCAATCAGGCAGAGTTTGATGCGGCTATCGAACCCACTGAACGCATGCAAGCGCTTGGTTGTGAGCGCCATGTGATTGATATCAATAACGCTGTCAATTTAGAGCCAGCGCTCTACCCAATTGCGCATAAGCTAACTGGGGCGACATACACTAGTCGTGATGAGTCTGGCAATGCCCACCTGTTTACCCAACGTTTAGCGCAGCGCTGTATCGATGCTGGTGTACAGTTTTTATATGATACTGAGATTTTGGCACTCAATACCGATACCGACTCTGCCCGTCCGCATGTACACAGTATTACCATCCGTCCAAAAGGCGAAAACGCGCAGACCTTCACGGCTGATAATCATGTGGTCGCGCTTGGCAGCTACAGCGTACCTCTGCTAAAACCTTTGGGCGTCCATGTACCTATTTTTCCGGCAAAGGGATACTCGGCTACCTATACGGTGAATCCACGGGCGCCGCACTTAGCGCCTTTTGTCAGTTTAATTGATGATGAATTCAAACTGGTTACCTCACGACTGGGTGACAAATTACGTGTTGCTGGCACAGCTGAATTTAATGGCTATAACCTAGATTTAAATGCCACGCGCTGTGAAGCCATCACTCGCCGTGTGCAGCAGTTATTTCCAAAAGGCATCATCGCAAACTCTGTGCAATATTGGACAGGACTGCGTCCGATGACCCCATCGAACGTACCTTTGATTGGACGCACGCACTGTGGTCAAGTCAAACATGGTAGTCATAATGCTTCAGCGACTTTTGATAATTTATGGCTCAATACAGGACATGGCACATTAGGGTGGACACACTCTTGCGGCTCTGCAAAGGCCCTTAGTTTATTAATCCAAGGCGAAACCCCTAACGTTGATTTTGATTTTATCGGCATGAGCGTTTGATCGGCTCAGTGATGTACTCAGATTGCAAAAAAAGGCGCTCACTTTACGTGAACGCCTTTTTTGTATGTCTATGAACTTGCGATTAACTTTATGCTAGTGCGCTTTCCGCTACAGTCTCTGTAGCAGTGGATAAACTATCTGCACCCATATCCAATGCTTCTAGTTGCACAGGCACACCGTTGACTGCGGCATTACCACTCAACTGATCAATCAACGTTTCATCAGTCAAATCATTAACGCTGACACCTGCATGCGCTTGAGCAATCTTTTGCTTAACCCCTTTGCGTCCGTGACCAAAGCCATGCGGGATACTGACCACTCCTGGCATCAGCTCATCTGTCACTTCTGCTGCAATGACCACGCTACCTACTCGAGAAGTTACTCTGACATCTTGACCGTCTGCAATACCATGTTGCGCTGCCGTTTGCGGATGCAACATTAACGTACAACGAGACCTACCTTTTACCAATCGATGGCTATTGTGCAACCATGAATTGTTGCTACGTACATGACGACGACCGATTAGCAAAATCTCATTACTGTTGTACTGTTGCACCATTTCTTTGACACGGGCCAAATCTGACTGATAAAAATCAACATGAAGATGAATTTGTTTGTCGGCATGTTTGATAGCCTCTGGCAACATACGATGCAGCGGACCCAAATCGATACCATGCGGGTTTTCGATCAGTGCTTCAAACGTTACCTCTTTATGAGGTCCATACTTAAGACCTTGCTCTAACAAGAACTTAGGACCAAAGGCTTTTGTCGCGGCACGTTCTTTTTGCGTTGCTTCTGGCGCATCTTTGTCTAAGCGATCTGCTAATCCTAAATAAATCTCCCAATCATGCTTGGTGTCATCAGTTTTATCAAACAAAGCAGGCGAATATTTGGCGACATTGTGCACGGCAAAACCATTAAAAGTAATGTCATAATGGTCGCGCTCTAATGGTGATACAGGCGGCAAAATGATATTGGCATGGCGACTGGTCTCAGTCACAAAATAATCAAGTGACACCATAAACTCTAACTGAGATAATGCTTCATCCAACTTTTCACCATTTGGGGTACTCAGAACAGGGTTGCCAGCGACCGTAACGAATCCCTTTAACTGGCCTTCCCCTTGAACTAACATTTCATCCGCCATCGCAACTACTGGATACTCACCATTAAAATCTGGCAAGTTGCTGACGCGGCTATGACGTTTACCCAAATAACCTGGGCCTGAGCTGTTCACAACATCGATAGCAGGATTTGGGAACATGAGTCCACCCACCTCATCTAAACGACCCGTGACGATATTAATGACCATAGATAGATATTGGCTGAGCAAACCAAACTCTTGCACTGAGATGCCCATACGGCCATAACAAACTGAGCTTTCCGCTTCACAAAACTCTTTGACGATACGTTTGATTTCGGCTGCGGTAATACCCGTGATGTCTGCAACTGACTCAGGCGTGTATTGTTCAGCAAACAAAGCAAGTCGATCGATCTCAGGTGCCAAGGCTGCCACTCTAGTATCGAGCTTGGCATAACCCTGCGTATAGATTTCATTGAGCATGGCCAATAGCAGCAATACATCCGTCGCTGGACGAATAAAGTGGTGCTCACTAGCGATGTCGGCAGTTTCGGTACGTCTTGGATCAACTACTACCACCTTGCCATCGCGCGCTTTGATATCTTTTAGCTTTTGGCGCATATTGGGCGCAGTCATGATACTGCCGTTAGAAGCCAACGGATTGCCACCGATGATAAGCATGTATTGCGTGTGATTGACGTCAGGAACTGGAATACGCAGCATGTGACCAAACAGATGCATGCTAATAATATGATGTGGCAGTTGGTCGATAGAAGTGGCAGAAAAACGACTGCGCGTCTTTAAGCTGGTAAGCAGTTGCTTGATGGTCAACATACCGCCCATATTATGTACGTTAGGATTACCTAGATAAACACCCAACGCATTTTGACCATACTTTTGCTGTATGGATTGAATACCTGCAGCAACTTTATCCAACGCTTCTGGCCAACTAATAGATTTCCAACCATCTGCCGTTCTCTCTACCGGCTGACGCAAACGGTCAGGATCTTCATGCAAATCTTGCAAAGCGGTGGCTTTCGGACAAATATAGCCTTGTGAAAAGGGATCGTTTTTGTCCCCTTTAATCGACAAGACTTTTTCGCCATCATGTTTTATCTCAACACCGCACATTGCCTCGCACAATGTACAAGTTCTAAAATGCGTTTGCGTTTCGCCTAACGTTGGTGCAGCCGTGGTTGTGGCCATAGTCACTCTCCCTGTTGTGTTTTTTTGTTCTAGATTTCATGACAATAATTTTTGCTTATTATCACTACTGACTAGTATTGCTTCCGTGCAAAAAATTGGCGAACAGTGCATCAAAGCTGATACTCAACGTGGCAATCGCTTGTTGTCTTGAGTAACGCTGCTGATGACAGCCCAATATCAACTCATGTACTTGTGCCGCCGCCATATCGACGCATAGATTGACAGCACTGCGCTCGCAAGTACGATTGGATAACTGTAATCCCTGAATAAATATCTCTGTCCATTCTTCTTGTATTTCAGTAATCAGATTGCCCAGTCCGTTATTCAATGATGACTGGTTTTCTATACTGTCACTAAATCTAGGACGATCTTCGAGCAAGTGTTGAAACAGTGCGATATTCTCAAATGCAGAATCAAAGATCATAATCAGACATTGTCGACATTGCTGATTAAACTGATCTTTACTCAACACATCATAATCTTTGAGCATATTGACCCATGCCAGTCGCATCGGTGATAGATAATTGTCTTTTAGTTGGGCGCTCAGCTCATTTTGTAACGTCTCTAGGCTCTCAAAATGATTGTAAAAACTGGGTTGGGCAATACCTGCACCTTTGGCAACTTTATTCATGCTCATGCCCTGAGCACCTTCCAAACTATACAACCGCAAGGCACTTTTTAATAACGCACGCCGAGTCTTAGCTTTCGCCAGCTCACGTTTAGATTCTACTGGAACTGTCAAATCTTGCGCTAATACATTCAATGCAGAGGTTTTCCTATTCAATAGATAATTATATCGACACACCAGTAATTTACCTTAGGTGCTATTATGCCAAAAAAATGTGATGATAATGGTCAATTACCGACAGCGAATATTTTAGCTATAAGGTTATAGTCATTTAAACCATATGTCTATAGCCAAACCCATAGTAGAACTCATGCTTCACAAAACAACCATTTCTAGGCCACTATCATGACATCACCTATATTCTCGCCTTTAGTGCTGCCTTGTGGCGCTACATTACCCAATCGCTTAGCGAAAGCTGCCATGGAAGAAAACATGGCTGATGTCGGTCAAATTCCTGGCCCTACTCTGCTCCGTCTATACAAAAACTGGGCCGAAGGCGGGACAGGTCTGTTAATCACCGGAAACGTGATGGTAGATGGCCGCGCTATGACAGGGCCTGGTGGTGTCGTATTAGACAAACACAGTGAGATAGCGCCTTTTAGAGCATGGGCAAATGCTGCCAAGCACAACAATACACAGGTTTGGATGCAGCTCAATCATCCTGGCCGTCAAGTATATGCTGCCATGGGCGGCGATGTGCTGTCACCTTCTGACGTGGCAATTGACTTGGGTAAGCACTCTCATCTATTTGGCAAACCACGTGCGATGACTCCGCAAGATATTGAACAATTGATCCAGCGGTTTGCCGATAGTGCCCTAAAAGCAGAACAAGCTGGCTTCGATGGCGTGCAAATTCATGCCGCCCACGGCTATCTAATTTCTCAATTTTTATCACCGCTTACCAATAAACGTAAAGATGAATACGGCGGCTCGGTTGAGAATCGTATGCGACTATTGATCGAAGTAATCAAAGCCGTTCGCGCTCAAGTTGTGCCTACCTTTGCAGTCGCTGTTAAGATAAACTCCGCCGACTTCCAGCGCGGAGGATTTGATGCAGATGATGCCAAAGTGGTTATTTCAGCGATGAATGAATTGGCCGTAGATTTGGTTGAACTATCAGGTGGCAGCTACGAAAGCCCAGCCATGCAAGGCAGCACAGCAGATGGTCGCACGTTGCAACGAGAAGCGTACTTTTTAGACTTCGCAAAAGAGATTGCTCAAGTCGCTACCATGCCTATCATGACGACAGGTGGCGTTAGACGATTGACTGTCGCAGAAGATGTACTGGCGCAAGGGATTGACGTGGTTGGTATGGGAACCGCATTAGCCATGAACCCTGCTCTACCGAATGACTGGAAAAATGATAGTACGCTTAGTGCTCACAATCCTGTGGTACGCTGGAAAGATAAAACCTTAAGTGCAGTTGCTACAATGGCCGTCATCAAGCGACAATTACAGCGCATGGGGCAAGGGAAGTCGCCCAAACCAAATGCCTCGCCAATTTTCTCATTGATTTCTGATCGTATACGAATAAAGAAACTCACTAAACGCTATCATCACTATTTGAATAAATATTCGACGAAATAGCTTTTAATCAATTTCAAAGATAATAAAAAAGCAGCTACTCTATTTTTGAGTAGCTACTTCTTTACTTACATAAGTATTTTTAAATAAATAATATATTTTCTTAATATTTATATAAAAAACAAGTTTATACAAGAAACTACTATCACGCATAGTAGACGCAATTTACGCGGCACCACTACAGTAGCTCTGTAGATAACACTTAGTAAACGCTCACTATAATTAAGTAACACTATAAACATAGCATATACAGACAGCTGAATTGAAAAGTCCTATATTTGATCTCACAAGATATTTGGAACCAATCATTTATCCTTGTGCAATACAATTATAATAAAAATTAAATAGTAGTATCAGTAATCGAAATCGTGAAATAAGAACCAAAGTAGTGATCAAGAAATAAATCAAACACAATAAGTTCAATAAAAGGAATAATACAATGAACGAACATACTCTAAAAGGCGAATGGAACCAAATGAAAGGTTCAGTTAAACAAAAATGGGCTGAGCTAACAGACGACGATCTTACCCATATCGAAGGTAGCCGTGACAAACTAGTAGGCCGTGTACAAGAGCGTTATGGTCATGCCAAAGAAGACGCAGAGCGTGAAGTAGACGACTGGCGTGTAGAAAACAAATATTAATATATTCATTGCATGCTTATTCGCCACATAATAACTGTACTAAAAAACCGCATAGAAATATATGCGGTTTTTTTATGGCAGATTTATACTGTACAGATAAGCTGTTGGAGAAATAAATTACCATTCTCCAGACACGATAAAACCGCATAGCAATCAATTGTTATGCGGTTTTATTGTTAACTATCCATGTTACCTATCACGACTGCTTTTCATGCATCCTTGCATAAATATTCAGTATATTGTGATACTGGGCATCCTGCCCTTTTTACTACACTACAGCTTCAGTATTACTTGCTGCTATTAGCAAAGGGACTGTGTCCTTACTTCAATCGCTATTGTCATCCTGACGCTAGTTATCGAATCATTATCCTTAATGCGGTCAACTCAATCCTTGAGTCACATTCCCTAATGCCGTGTAACTATAATGCCTAACTCTCACTCTTATGTTAAGTCGCGTAAACGTCATTGTGTGTAAGCATATGCTTACAACAATCTATTTTACTTGCCACAATTATTACAACTTATTAACGCAAATGACACCTAGCGCAAAGTTTTGTACTCTATTATAGACAATGTAAGGAAATATTTCAAAAAATAAATTACTAGAAATACTTATTAACTACGATCTAATTTAGTTCGCCAGAATACTTTTAAAATCTTATAGTTATAGCAGATATAGATATTTCCAACATATATCGCCTACTTAATACCATCATAGGATATTGCCTCATGAAAACGATAAAACCCTTCTCTATTAAGGCCATTGTATCTACTGGTCTTGTCGTCGCGTTATTAGGTACGACAGTGAGTTGTGCGGTTGTAGGCTCAGGATATGACAATCAGCCCGTATATCGTGGTGATAATAGCCAAAACAATAATTTTAATCGCGTAAGTCAGCAGCTTCGACAAGACTTGCGCCGCAAAGGCTATCAGGTTATAGATATCAGAGCTGATAGTTACCGTGGTGATCGAGCTCTTACGACTTATGCTAAAAAGAACAACCAGGCCTACGAGCTAAAATATACTTACCCTGCCCTAAGACTCATCAGCTCAAGCAAAAAAGCATGGCCAGATAACTGGGACAATAATAAGTCGCAAAATGATAATAGCCGCTATAAAGAAAACAAGCATCAAGATAATTATCAGAATGGTCAGCGCTATAAAAAAGGCGATGTCGAAAACACTATTAAAAGAGAATCACGTTACCCAGCTATCAAACGCCGTGCTATCAATAAAGTAAGAGCGATGGGCTACCGTGTCGAAGATATCGAGCTTGAAGAAAAAAACAAGCGCGGCGTCTTCGAGATTGAGGCCAAACGAGGTTCGCAGAAGTACGAAATACTATTAAGTTATCCAAATTTAGATGTGATCAAAGTCAGAAAAGATTGATCGCTTTAAGCATTTTCAGCTAATGACCTCGGTACATTTAACTTTTACCCATATTGAGCAACGATATATTACTAGGAAATCATTATGAAGACTCTATCATTTGCAACATTAAAAACGGTAGCGACTGGCAGCATAGTCGCAACTTTATTAGCAGTGACCACAGGCTGTGTGACTGCGCCGAATGGCTACAATGGCTATGACGACCTATACGAGCATACTCATAAGGACAATAAAGGCCATAAAAAACACAAAGATAAAAAGAACGTTAAAGACAGCTATGTCTCCGTTGTCGAGCAACGAGCTGCTAGTAAAGTCCGTAGCATGGGATATCGCGTCAAAGACGTTAAATATAAAAACGGTGATCGTAAGATTAAGGTAAAGGCTGAACGCGGACGCGACAATTATAAAATCGAGCTAGGCTATCCAAGCTACAACGTGATTAAACTTAAAAAAGATTAATCAGTTGTTAAGGGCTGATATTCACTGTTACTACTCAGTTGAAATATCAAAAATTTTATAACCAAATAAGTCATTAAGTGGCTTATTTGTTTTTTTTATGAGAAGTCTTACACTCCATAAGCTAATATCTTTCTATATAAAACTAAAAATCCAAGACTTTTATCACATCATAAGCTGGCGTTTCATAGGGGTGTGCCTCTTTTAACGCGGCAATGGTAGCATCGATAAAAGCTTCATCTACCACCATTTCCACTCGCCACTCATCGACCGTTTCTAAACTATCGTGACGACCGATATGCGGCGTACTACCTGATAGTGGCATAAACTGACCGGCTCCTTGTACCTGCCAACAGCATTGCTCATAGTTTCCAATCTTCCCAGCGCCAGCAGCAAACAGAGCAGATTTTACTTGTTCTAACGCTGCATCAGGAATGAAAACGGTCAACTTATACATAGGTTTACCTCATAGAGTGGTTTTAAGCATCACCTGCTAGTTCTTAGATAAGGAAGGGTGATCAGTCCATATATAACGTAGCAGCCAGTCTTTGGCATCACCTGCATAATCAATACCAATACGTGGACGTAGTGATACAGGTGGCTGGCAGCCATCATCTTCTATCCAAACTTCGGATGTCGGCGAAACAGGTTTGCCATATAAATCGCGATCAATCTGCAAGCGTTTGGTCAATTTACCAGGGCCTGCGAACTGCTTAGAATGTGTAAATTGCTTATCTGGACTGAGTTGTTGCTCTTCGATCAGACGGTCACTATCATCGGTCAAAAACCCAGCGCGGATCAGCACCGATTCAGGTGACTCTACAGCACCACTAATCAAATTTAGCATATGATGCACGCCATAGGTCAGATAGACATAGAACACGCCACCTTGCTCATACATAATCTCTGTGCGCGCCGTTCGAGTACCTGCATGTGAATGGCAGGCGGGGTCATCTTGACCAATATAGGCTTCTGTCTCAGAAATACGCATTCGCAAAACTTTTTCTGATCCGTCGCTGTCGATCAGCTTTCTACAAACCACCTTACCCACCAAATCAGCGGCCACCACACAGGTTGGACGCGTAAACCAAGCTGGCTCTAAAACAGTTGATGAAGCAGTAGACATTAGCGAAACCTTTTCTTATTTTTATGGTCTAATTGATATGAGTAAGTACTAACAAATTAGCATAAAAGTAAGACAAGGTATCGAGGACAGTGTTGGCGCTATGTTTGATTTTTTATACGAGTTAAATGATAAGCCTATGGCTGAAGAGTGATACTGTTGATAAATGGATAGGAATTATAGTCTGTTATAAGTGGTTCCATTATAGTGGTCTATTTTAAGTAGTCTGTTAATAGGTTTGAAAGGTGAAATAGCTGGTTCCGCTGGGGTATACTTAAAAAATGGTGATAATATATGGAAATGGTTATAGATTTTAAAGATGTTGATACAGTTGATAAAATGCATAAAGAATTGAAGCAAGCTTTTGGCTTTCCAGATTTTTATGGAGCAAATTTCAATGCTCTGATTGATTGTTTGGGTGATATACGTTATCCAGAATACGGCATGTCAGAGGTCACTATAGGAGAAAATGAAATATTGAGTCTAACGATTAAAAACTTTCCTTATAATGATGAGTTTATTATTAATAATTTTTTTTATGCTATTAAATGCGTAAACGATAAATCTATTCTCAATGAAGAAAGCCCTTCTATACATTTGATACTAATTTAGGTTAACTAATAAGTGACCCCTATCGTTGATTTCGTAGAAACCAACTTGAAAGATTTTAATCGCACCTCTTAATTATAATGAACTACTCCAACGATTTCGTAGTCATTAAGTTTATACCTAACACTAGCAGTTAGGTTCCTGTATAGCGCACCGAACATATACTGATAACTCATTGAATGAATACACTACTTTGAAAATGGGTTTAGAGACTAAATTATGTTTAAAGAAGAGTTAATAAAATTCTTATTGTCTACCGAGAGCTTTAATGAGCTTGGTGAATGGTATATGTCTGATTTTGATGATAAGCATGTCCAGGGTATCAATTATGAGCAAGGCTATCCTATGCTGATCGACTGTTGCGAGGTCTGGATACAATACCCGGAGTATACTGTCGAATTAATAGATATTATGTGTAGTATAAGAAATATGATATCAACCAACACATTCCCAGATATTTTTATTGAGAACAAACAAAATATCTTAGCTATCTATTTTGCTACTGAAAATAGAGTTCGAACCCTAATTAGTAGAGTCCACGAAGTTGATAATATTGATGAAAAGTTAATTAAAAGCTCTATAGAGTCAGGAATCAAGGATGAGAAACTTATGTTTTCTAAGCTTTTCTACCATTCTAATATCAACTGGTCTGTTTGAACAGTGAGATGCTTGCAAATATATCCCTAAAAATTTTTTTGCACCCATAACAGTGCTTATCATGAATAAAGATGATGTTATCTACTACCAAAAGTTGACGTTCTTTACACCATGAAGTACATCGCGCCTATCTTATTGAGTTAAAACCTTAATACCATAATGCTACAGCCCAAGGTTCAAGTCCTCACTAGGGTATCATCATAAATATAATGCCATAAAAAAACTGAGCACATGGCTCAGTCTTTTATTTTATGCTCAGTATCAGTTACTTATTTTAATGGTACACCGATACGGTCAGCCACTTCTTCATAAGCTTCGATCACATCGCCTAATGACTGACGGAAACGGTCTTTATCAAGTTTCTTCTTAGTGTTCTTATCCCAGATACGGCAGCCATCTGGTGAGAACTCGTCACCTAATACGATACGGTCATGGAATACGCCAAACTCTAGTTTAAAATCAACTAGAATCAAGTCACCAGCATCAAATAATGCTTTTAATACATCATTGACTTGATAGGTTAGCTCTTCCATTTTAGCCAATTGCTCTTTGGTCGCCCAGCCAAGAGATACAGAAAGTGATTCGTTAACCATCGGATCACCTAGCGCATCATCTTTATAAAACAGCTCATAAGTTGGCGGCGTCAATGCCTGACCTTCTTCTAAGCCTAAACGACGCACCAAACTACCAGCTGCAAAGTTACGCACCACGCACTCTACAGGAATCATGTCCAAGCGTTTAACCAACACTTCGTCATCAGACAATTGCTTCTCGAAATGTGTTTCGATACCAGCATCAGACAATTTTTGCATGATAAAAGCATTAAAGCGGTTATTAACCACACCTTTACGTGCTAATTGTTCGATACGCTTACCATCAAGCGCTGAGGTATCATCACGGAAGTGCAAAATCAGAAGATCATTGTCTTCTGTTTCATAGACAGATTTGGCTTTACCTTTATACAGCAGTTGTTGCTTTTGCATTATGGGGGTTCCTGTTCGTTCAAGCTTATGTGGTAAAAACGCGCAGCTACCGCTGACTGATGTAAGATACATGGTTTGCGGCTATAATAAAAAACGCAAAAGTCAGCGATATAGATAAGGGAATAAGTTTAGTTCGAAGTGTTGCTAACAGTACGCTGAGGTTTTGGCAGCTGATACTGATTGCCTGACTCATTTTGTAGTTGGAGCGTGTTTGCCCCAGCATTAGGTGTTGAATACAAAGGGACAAAAGGTGCCGTTTCTTGGGCGGCAGGTAGCTCTATCGGTGCAAGCTTTTTGCTTTGCTGATAATCTAAGCTGCCGTTATCACGTTTACCAAGCAGGTTTTTGGTCGCTTGACAGCCGCTCAATACCAAAGTGCTACCCAAAACCAAGGTCAGCATGGCTGGAAATAATTTTGTCGTTGATGATACTGTCTTTGATGTTACTGTCATCATGTTGTCTCTCTGAGTTAGCAGTTATTGCTTATGTAGGCGATTGACTTATCATGATAAGTTGACCTACCGCTAGCTCGAATATCAATTATCAGGCTAGCGGCAAATCTAAAATCGCCGAATATCAATTGGCTAAGTATCAATTTATCGTATGTTTGCTCGAACCAATGCTTCATCAATAGTTGCATGATGCTGCTCGGCGAGCCAAACCAATGGCAGACGAATACCTTTATCGATAATGCCCATTTTATGCAAGGCGTACTTCGCTGGGATAGGACTTGATTCGATAAATAGGTCGCGGTGCAGATGCTTGACCACGTCATGGATTTTACCGGCCGCTTCGAAGTCACCACGTAAACCCGCAGAAAAAGTCTCACTCATGGCTTTTGGCGCCACGTTAGCAGTGACTGAGATATTACCTTTGCCACCCACTTTCATTAGATCAAGCGCAGTGCCATCATCACCAGATAACACAACCATTCTGTCACCAACAGCTTTGATCAATTGCTCACCGCGACCGACAGATCCTGTCGCATCTTTGATAGCAACAATATTATCGATATCACACAAACGCTCGACCGTTTCTTGAGCGATATCAACCACTGTACGTCCAGGCACGTTATACAGCATTTGCGGTATATTTACGGCTTTGGCAATGGCTTCATAATGCTGAAACAAGCCTTCTTGTGGCGGCTTATTGTAGTAAGGAGCGACTAGCAACGCACAGTCTGCGCCTGCATCGGCAGCATCCTGAGTCAGCTTGATGGCTTCCATCGTGTTGTTGGCACCAGTACCCGCGATGACCGGTACACGACCTTTGACATGCTGGACAAAATAGCGAATGACATCGCTATGCTCTTGCATAGATAGGGTCGCTGATTCGCCAGTAGTACCAACAGCCACAAGGCAGTGTGTGCCCTGCTCAATCTGCCAATCTATGAGATCTGCGAGACGTTTATAATCGACCTTACCGTCAGGGTGCATGGGCGTTACCAAAGCTACCATTGAGCCTTGTAGTCGGGTTTTGATCTCGTCGTATGCTGTGCTCATAACCGTGCCTTACTGTATTATCCTAGCTTTTATTAAAGCTGTCACATGATAGGTCGTTTGCAAGTGGCCATTGCTTTGTGTGCGTTGATAAACGCTGATGGCGTAACTTACTTGATGTTAATGCTGCGTCTCTACTTACTATAATAGCGTTTGTATCATAGATGATTATATCTACGATATCAGTATCGTGATGGCCATCTACCAAGAGTAATAGGCCTGCTTACTAACCGACAGAAATATAATAATAAGAGTGCTCGTTAGTGTAGCATATTTTAATTTGACCGCTATCAATCAATTGGCAGTCAGCACATAATTTTAGTACCAAAAAATGGGTATTATTTTTCGCTTAAATTTATAGAACCTGGCCTAAAACCTTGTAGATGAATACTTACATCATTAAAGGAGCAGTTTAGCGTAATCAACGTGCGCTGATAAGTCTCTTATGTAATATTAACGAATCGTCAACACATCGATAGTAGGTCGATAGAATCGAAAAGGCAACCCTCTCGTACCGATGCCGCTACTCACAAATATCTGTGCACTTGCATGTTGGTATAGGCCGCGCTGCTTACCCATGCGACTGTTATATAGCAATGCTGACTGCTCACTACTGCGTCGAATATCGTTCTGTTTTTGAGCAAGCAGGATATTTTTTTGAATAGCCTTTGCAGCACCGGTTATCAACAAAGGGCGTGGCTGTAAAGACTTTGGCAGATCACTGATACTATCAAATCGTGATGCCAAGATAATCACTGGACTGGTGGCATTGGCAATCTCCGATCCAAGCATTGCTTTATCAGTCGCCTCTGACGTTTCAATATCTGTAGATTGCTTGGACACATCTTGCCAGCCGCAAAGCACCGCTACTAATGAATTTATATTTGAATTTTCTTGATCAACAATATTTTGATTATTAGTTTGATGAGTAGACTGGTTAACGACTGACTGCTTATTTGTTGCTCTTGCATATTTGAGTGGCAGCGACGTACATTGCTGACCGATATAGTTAATATCGAGTACATCAAAAGTACTGGCCAATGTATCTTCTAATAGTGGCTGACCTTGTTTGGTCGTATTCATAGATTGATAACGCAAGTCCGAGGTGCTCATGACTGTATAAACAGGTTTATTGACCCCTTTAAATAGCATTAACTGACCCACTAAATCTGCACTTGGATAGTATAGCCAGTCGCCCGTAATCAGTACGGCGTCTGCTGACAAGGCATTAATAGTAGAGACCAACTTGCGAATATGACGCGGCTTACCACCGTATATCCCTATACGTAAATCTGCCAATACGGCGACCTTGAGCGGTGTAGATAAGTCTAAGTCAATAGAATGATGCTCTAGTCGTAAGCGGTTGGGCTGTACAATGACAGTATAAAAGTATAAACCCATCATTAATATTGCCATCAGTACGGCAGGTAGTGATAGCTGCGCTAACATCGGCATCAGGTCCTGTGACCAAACCATGATAAGCAATATCGCCCAAACAGGCATCGTATAAGCGGCATAATATAATGCAAGCTTCACCCAAATACGTATAAAGCGCTTGGTAGGATTGGCATTAAACGTTTGTAGCCCTGACCACAGTGCAATGTACGCTAGCAGTGCTGCTGACGTCGTTGTAATAAGCGTATGTAGAGCGGGGTCAGTCATAATTACCTAGCGGTTGCATAATGGTACGAGCCTACTAAGCGACTCGGCCCACCTTAGAGCGTATTGATTGATCAATAACTCACTTAACGAATGGATTGCTATTGAGGTCTTACTCTTAGCTGTTTGATAAAAAACCAAACATTATAGAGGTCGACCTCCATGATAGACAAGCACAATTATTGACGTGCGCGCTGCCTTTATACTCTGTACCGTAATCTGAGTTACGTTATTAGTCACATTAACAGTAACATTCACAGCCACGCTTTAATCATGACACCTACTCAATACGTAGACCAATAATAGCAGGAATACCTTGGCGTATAACTTCTATAGTGACCACGCCTTTTTTAGGAAGAGAAGAGATAGCACCTGAAAAGTCTGCCACTGTTTCGATCGGCTTTTGATGAAAGTTGGTAATAACATCACCTGCCAGAATACCTGAGCGCGCGGCCAATCCAGTAGGATCCACCGTAGTAACCAATATGCCTGTTTTATTATCGACAGCGATTTCTGCTTGTTCATCTGCCGTCAAATCGCGTAAACGTAGGCCCAACTGTACATCATCATTTTGCTCATCACCGCTTTGTGCTCTTACATCATTAGGCGCGTAAGCGAGCTTTCCGTTAATCACCATTTGCTTACCGTTACGCTGAATCCGTGCCCGGAAGGGGTCGCTTGGACGCGCTCGGTTGAGCAAGTTCAGCAAATCGGACGCCTCCATGATTTGTACGTCATTGTATTGCAAAATGATGTCACCAGGTTTTAGGCCTGATTTTTGTGCTGGTGAATCTGGTGATACACGAGTCAGTAAGGCACCTTGAGGGCGCTCTAAATTATAAGCCTCGGCCAGATTGCGATCGATATCTTGTGGATAAATTCCTAGATATGCACGCGCCACTTCACCATCATTTTTTAGCTGCTCATAAATGTCCATGGCAGCGTCAATAGGAATAGAGAATGACAGTCCCATATAACCGCCAGTACCACTAAAAATACGCGAATTGATTCCAATCACTTCGCCGCGCTGGTTAAATAGTGGCCCGCCAGAGTTACCCGGGTTTAATGCCACATCGGTTTGGATAAATGGCACGCTCGTTTCACGCGAGAAGCTACGCGACTTGGCACTGACAATACCAGCAGAGGCTGAGTAGTCAAAACCAAATGGCGAACCGATTGCTAATACTGGCTCCCCTACTTTTAGACCACTTGAGTCGCCGATAGGCAGGGCTGGAAATTGGCTGCCCTCAACTTTTAGCACGGCCACATCTGAGCGCTCGTCACTACCAACCAAAGTTGCATCAAGCTCGGTTCTATCATTAAGCGTCACAGTGATTTTGTCCGCACCTGCGATGACATGATGGTTGGTCAGCATATATCCATTAGAGGTAATAAAAAAGGCCGTACCATAAGCATGCTCAATCGCTGGCGTCGCGACTCGATCAGGAATACGCAGACGATCACCAAAGAACTGACGCAATACTTCAGCAGTCTGAGCTTTAGCAAGCTCGGCTTCACTAATCGTTTTGGTGACATTGACACGTGCCACTGCTGGCGTAACTTGTTGCACCAAACCAGAGAAATCAGCCGTAGTGACTGCAGCCTGAGCACTGTTGATCGTCGTGACATTAATACTAGCAAACATCGCTGTACCAACAGCGAATGCCAATGCACTACGTTGTGCCCAGCGCTGCATATTGGCAGTGGTCTGTCCTTTGAACATATTGATAGGCATTTTGTGTCCTCCATATGAGTAATCGCTGTTATTAACAGCCACGTTATGATTTTCAGCGATAGCGACTACACCAAGCGGCATGCCCCTATTCGTTACTATTTGGTGAAATTATATTCTTTTATCTATTTATCTTGTCTATTTATGCTACGCAGCACTTTTATTCGAACTTATTGTCATACCTATTTAGCAATTACTTTACGCTTATTTTTATCACTACTCACTACTTGAATATTTATAGAGCGCTTGTCTTTAGAAGGTGGTTAATAGTGTAGAACATGATTAATAGTGTCTTATAAAAATAAATACTTTCAACGTTCAGTATATGATATTTCATGGCACTAACACTATTATCCTGTGCGCGACGTGCATGCCCCACGCAGCTACTGTATGATAAATAAAAACTTGAAGTATTGTGCTGAGGTCTTTTGCATAGTGCAGGATAACCCAAGGCAGCGTTATTTCATATGGGCTTCGTATACTTTTGTGGCCGTGAGATAGCTTTTTAGCAGGTACGGCTTACATCAGCTTGAAATAAAATCATGGTATGATGTCAAACCAAATATTTTACTAAACAAACAAAAGTTAGCTTGTATATGAGTCTGTTTATTACGACCTCATTAAACTGGCTATCATCACTCTTGTTTTCCATCTTTTGCATTTCTAGCGTATTGTGATTTATCTAGAAGCGCTTTTGTCTTTGCTACTTTATAGTAGTTATATCATATCTAGCTTATGTTGTGATTCACGATGGCTATCAGTGCGATAGCTTGGCTACAACAAAAACGGATAACAACTTATTGTTAAATAAACGGTAGCGACTATCTTATAACAGCTATCGATAGATATAAAATATGACAAGATTATAAAAGGATTAATTTATGGATACCGCCCTTTTGCTATCCGGCGTGGTTGGGATTGGCATTGCCGCCCAATGGTTGGCTTGGTATTTAAAGCAACCATCCATTTTGTTTTTATTACTGATTGGTATTATCGTCGGCCCAGTGCTGGGTGTATTTGACCCAGACTTGGTATTGGGCGAGCTGATGTTTCCTTTCATCTCTTTGGGCGTAGCGATTATCCTATTTGAAGGATCGCTAACGCTAGAGTTCGATGAGATTAAACAACATGGTACCGTGGTACAGATGCTAGTATCGGTCGGCGTACTGATTACCATTGCTATCGTGGCACTATCGACCTATTTACTATTCGATGTCGACCCATTGATTGCTCTACTCTTCGGTGCGTTAGTCTGTGTGACTGGTCCAACGGTCATTATGCCGCTGCTTCGTAGTGTACGCCCTAACAAAACCATTTCTAACATCTTGAAATGGGAAGGTATTATCATTGACCCAATCGGCGCTATCGCTGTGGTATTGGTCTATGAGTACATTATCTCAGGCGGTGAAGCCAGTAGTATTCTACTATTTGCTAAAATTGTCGTATTGGCAACGGCAATGGGTATGGCAGGCGCTTGGCTACTTGCATTCCTCATGCGTCGTCATATGATTCCTGAGTTCTTGCGTAATGTTTTTACCCTAGCATTTGTACTGGTGTTATTTTCGATATCGAATCACCTAGAGCATGAATCAGGTCTATTGACTGTCACAGTATTGGGCGTGGCATTGGCGAACTGGCCAAAATTCCCACGTGAGACGATTTTAGAGTTCAATGAGTCGTTGACCATTCTGCTTATTTCAGTGCTGTTCATTATTCTAGCGGCGCGTGTAGAGTTGGCAAGTTTGCTCAGCGTTGGTTTTGCAGGGCTAGTGCTGCTCGCTATCGTGATGTTTGTCGCACGCCCACTATCAGTCTGGGCATCGGCTATCGGCTCGAACCTTAAGACCAATGAAAAGCTGATGATTAGCTGGATTGGGCCACGTGGTATCGTCGCTGCTGCAATCTCATCTCTGTTTGCAATTCGTTTGCAAGAGTATGATATCCAAGGCGTAGAGCTACTTGTACCTCTCGTATTTATGGTCATCATTGGTACGGTCATGATTCAGGGTCTAGGTGCAAAGGTCGTCGGTAATTTACTTGGCGTACGTGAGCCTGAGACCAACGGTATCCTTATCGTCGGCTCAAACCCAATTGCGCTATTGATTGCTACCTCTCTCAAAGACCAAGGCTTCGACGTTATCGTTGCGCACAATAACTACACCAATATTGCACGCGCACGCATGAGCGGTCTGCGTACTTACTTTGGTAATCCTATCTCTGATCATGCAGATCATCATCTGGATCTGATCGGTATTGGTCGCTTGTTTGCGATGAGTATGGACAAAGAAATGAACACGCTGTCCGAGATTCACTATCGTCATGAATTTGGTGAGCGTAAGCTATACCGTCTTAAATTCAGTGATGAAAAAGTCAAAAGCGAGCGTGATGATAAGCAATCGAACTTCCATTCACAGTGGTTGTTTGGCAAAGATGTGACCTATACCAAGCTTGCCAGTATGCTGTCCAAAAAAGCTCGAATTAAGATTACCAACATTACGGATAGCTATAGCTTTGAGCAGTATAAAGCGGATAATAAGCAATTTGTACCGCTATATACCGTCGACAAAGAAGGTAAACTGCACGTCATCACCGATAAGTTTGACGGTACTGTCCCTCGTGACCGTAAGCTTATATCGCTAGTGGTAGACGATGAAGTACAGCCAAAGCCAGTCGATGTAACGCCTAAGCAAGAGCAGGCTCGCATGGCAGCTGATGCTAACTTTGAGTCAAACTCAAAAGCCCCTGAAAAGCGCAAAGAGCAGGAGCCTAGCCCTGACGATAGCCAGACAGCAGCGCCAGAGCCTTCGGTAGATAGTGATAAAAGTGATGAACAAAACACTGCTAATCAGTCATCAACTACCCAAAGCAGTAGCACCGAGACTAAGTCCTCTTCTAACACTACCGTAGAGAAAAGTGAACCAGTAGAAGAGCCAAAAACGTCTGCTACTAATGGGGATAATAAAGGCGTCATGTCTGCAAACTCGACAGCGACTTCGAAGACCAAAACCTCTACGAACAGTAATGGCAATGGTAGTGCGCCTAAAAACAAAAAAGGGGCGCTTGACCCAAATCGTCTACCTGACTCTGCTCAAGATAGCGACGCCTCTATCGCTACTACTGAGGATGTGAAAGTAGATAAAATAGATGACAAATAACGTGCATAGTTATCCACTTTATTGATTTGATAATGAAAGATTTACCTTAATAAAAAGCCCCAGCAATATGCTGGGGCTTTTTATTAGTGCTAACTGACTGGCTAACTGTCTAACTAACTATCGATACATCCAACTGCCGTATAAATCTACTTGGCAAAATTTAATTATTTGATATCGAATCTATCTATAACCGTTTGCCATATACGCGCACTCACATCATCCGTACTGCCCGATGCATCAATACGCTGTATACGCTCAGGATACTCGCTCGCAAGCTGACTAAAACCAGTATGCACCCAAGTAAAAAACTCGGTAGCCTGCTGCTCAAAACGATCTGCCGCACTGCGCTTATTGGCACGTTTCATGCCTTCGGCTACTGGCAAATCCAACCACAATGTCAGCTCAGGAAGCTGCGTCACAAATTGATTAATGAGCATATCGATTTTGCCGCGTACCAGCTCGTCACCATACGCACGCCCAAAGCCCTGATACGCAATAGTAGAGTCGGTAAACCTGTCACATATTACCCAAGTACCATTTTGGAGCGCTGGTAAAATGACTTGCTGCATGTGATCACAGCGCGCCGCAAACAATAGCAGCAGCTCGGTATCGTCTTCGATATCAGTCGCTGGGTCCAATAATATGTCACGCAATTGCTCGGCAAATGGGCTTCCACCTGGCTCACGAGTACGCAGATACGAGATGCCATTAGCTTCTAAGCGCAAACACAGCTGTTCAATCGCGGTGGTTTTGCCCACGCCTTCAGTCCCTTCAAAACTAATAAAGCGGCCTAACGTAGGTGCCGTCTCCGTATTTGAAGCACTTGATTCAGGTAGATTCGATGATGGTATGCTGCTATGGAACGGTGTTGCGCTGGTGTGCATAGATACTGACATGATATGACCTTATGTCATTGATGAGCGCTACCTCTACTTTGTAGCACTCAATAAACGATAAGTTTTGTGAGAAGATTAAGAAGGAATATTACTGCGGCGGCGTTTGAGATTTTTTCTCACGCATGACACTGAGATAGTCTTTTACCGCTTGGTTGTGTTCAGCCAAGCTATTGGTAAATTTGTGCCCGCCATTGCCCGTTGCCACAAAATACAATGCCTCACTATCGGCAGGATGTAAGGTCGCTTCGATAGAGGCCGCTGATGGTAGCGCAATTGGCGTTGGCGGTAAACCATCAATTTGGTAGGTGTTGTAAGACGTCTTTTCATTGATGTCTTTGCGGCGAATATTGCCATCATAACGACTGCCCATACCATAGATAATGGTCGGGTCCGTCTGCATACGCATGTTTTTATTCAAGCGATTTCTAAATACGGCAGAGACTAAAGGACGTTCCTCAGCAACGCTGGTCTCTTTTTCGATAATAGACGCCATCACTAACGCTTCATATAGACTCTTGTAAGGCAGATTCGGCGCACGATTTTCCCACGCATCAGTCAGTACCTGCTGCTGACGCTGATACAAGTCAGTCAGTACTTTTTTATCGCTGGTTCCTTCACCATAATAATAGGTATCAGGCGCGAACCAACCTTCAAGATTGTAGTTAACAATCGGGTCACTGCTATTAGCCACACTGTCTGGCAATACACCTGTCAAATCTAATGCTTGGGCGATACTGGCATTGTCACTATCTGCGGTCAGTACTTCTTTTTCGATTTTGTCATTGTCACGCAGCGCTTGATAAAGGTCTTTAGATGTCTTACCTTCGATAATCTGCACCTTGACCATAGCCGCTTTTGCGCCTTGACCTAGTATTTGTAGCGCCTCAGCGATAGTCGGGTTTTCGGGTAGTTGATACGTACCAGCATGCAACGGTGCATCGACTTGCGATTTGATATACAGCTTGGCTACGCCTGCCGAAAACAGCGGAATCTGCTGCTGCCACTGCGGTAGTAAACCATAATAGGTCTGACCTGGTTCAATCGTGACCATTTGCTGCGGCTGCTCGATACGACCAAACAACGTCTGATAAACCATGACTAATAAAAATGCAGCAATAAGCCCCAACACCAGCAGCACTTGATAGCCACGTTGCATAAAAAACGACGGGTTATTGACTTTATATTGACGCGGTTTACTGTTACCACTGATGAGCGAGACGTTGGTTGCTGGCGTTGCTGATGTGTCTTCCACCTCATCTACCACTGGTTGTGCGTCCGGCAGCGTGGTATCGACACGCTCCTCGACTGTGCCATCTTGTTTGTTTGACGGCGACTCATTGGGACGTTCAGGTGGTATATTGGGTGTAGGCTTGCTCATGGCAACTCGCGAGGCAGATGTTTGCTAGAATTTAGCACTGAACCGTGCGATTTTCAATGGTATTTGCTTAGCTTATGAAATGGTATTTGCTTAGCTTATGAATTATCTTGCTATTGATAGCAGTTTATATGGCTTAATACTTAGGTGTTTTTTTCAGTATTCTCAGCTTATCTATTAATAATGAAAATATCTTATGAACCTACATTTTAACCAAAGTCTTGCTAAAAACTATCACTCTGAACCTCAAAAAGTTCGTGTACTCAGCGAAGCATGGGTAAAAGAAAATAGTTACTGCACCAATTGTAGCGCCCAATCGCTAGCTGAGTTTGCTAATAACAAACCTGTTGCTGATTTTTATTGCGAAAATTGTAATGAGCAATATGAGCTAAAAAGTAAAAAAGCTAAGTTAAGCAATGTTGTCAATGATGGTGCTTATAAGACGATGATTGAGCGTATCAATAGTAAGGATAATCCCAGCTTCTTCTTTTTAACCTACTCAAAAGAATACACCGTCAACAATTTTCTAATTATTCCCAAGCATTTCTTTACACCCGATATTATTGTTAAGCGTAAACCCTTATCAGTGAATGCCAAACGAGCAGGTTGGGTTGGTTGCAATATTGACTTACGCCAAGTACCCGAATCAGGCAAAGTGTTTTTGGTCAAAGACCAACAAGTTATACCGCGTGAAAATGTCACCCAACAGTTCCAAAAGACTTTATTTTTACGCAAACAATCTATGGTTTCACGCGGTTGGACACTCGATGTCTGGCAATGTATCGATAGGCTTGATACTCACTTTTCGCTAAAGCAGGTTTATGGTTTCGCTGATGAGTTGCAGCTCAAACATCCTGAAAACAACCATGTAAAAGATAAGGTCCGCCAACAGTTACAAGTATTACGAGATAAAGGCATCATTGAATTTATAAGCCGTGGTCACTATCGAAAATTATACTAAGAACACTTATTATCCCATAATGGCAAACCTTTGGCAGCAACCAAACGACCGTAAAATTTATGAGGCGGGTAATCTAGCTCTAGCTCATCATTCACTTTAAAAAAAATTTTTACATTGCCATCGAGACAGGTATACGCTCGATTTTTTACCTGTTTATTCCAACTCATTAGTAATCCTAACGGAGTGCGAGAAGCTTTAGTAAAAGCTTGTTTTTCAGTTGTAATTGCACACATCACAGTGTCTTCATGAAACCGCTTATCTAAACCTTGTTCGATGACTTCTTGACGAGTATGCGCATACTTGAACACACTCCCAAATGCTGTGTATTTTTTATTTTTCTTAGAATAAACAATACTAAATGCTATCTGTGAATAACAAGGTAAATGAATCATTTCATCAGGATTTCTTTTCGCTGCACCGCAAACTTTATTGAATATCATCAATCTACGAACTTGTAGTGGAATTCGTTGATCTTCATATGTAGTACGCATTTATTATCCCCTGTTAGATAGTATTGGATAGAATGCAATCATTGATCGATTAACATCAGTACGCAATACTCATTAACAAAAGACGATCAATTATGAAGAACGTTATTGGAGATATGCATCACTCAATAGACTTCTTGCGAAAGTACCAGTGCATTAACTTCAATTGACGAAGCCACAAAGGCTAGTGATGATTTATGTAAGAAGGCTGATACGTCATATAAACACAGTATCAAGATCATAATATTACAGCCGCTAAAATTTATTAGCAGCTATAACTATACGTAGTAACCTAATTATGAGTTTCGTATAACATAGTGATTATTTCGAATTATATCAGACGTTTTTCATTATAACGTTCAGGTCTTGATTCGCCTTGATTGTCACGGTATACATCTGCAATTAACTCATCTCTATCATCCCATAGTGGCAGACGAGCTGTCGCAACTAGTCGGTCATGAAACTTATGCGGTGGGTAATCCGAATCAATTTCATCATTTATTCGAAAAAAACTTCTTCACGATAGTCAACATAAGCATGCATTCTATTCTTTACATATTTATTCCAATACCACACTAATTGTATAGGTGTACTAGCTGGGCGGGTAAACTGCTTTAGATTAACAGTCAGCGCACACTTTACTGGCTCGTCGTTAGGAAAAATGCGAATACGTTGCTCAATAACTTCTTCGGGTGTTTGTGCATACTCAAACACACCACCAAAGGCTATAAATTTCTTGAAATCCTTTAGATACATAACTCCGAGTGATAACTGAGTAAATTTTGATAAATGAATAATTTCATCAGGATCTTTCTTTGCTAATTTACAGATTTCATCAAAAACCATCAAACGACGGATTTGTAGCGGGATACTTTCATCTTCATAAACTTCGTACATTGGCTTATCTCCTTATTAGATAAGCAGCATTGATCGATTTGCTTTAAGACACAAGACCACGTAACAAAAGACGATCACTTCTTTTGAGCGCTTTTGCTAATCTAGTTGGCATTGATGACTGAAGTTATTTGTGAGAAATGGAAGTGAATACAATGAAAAAAGATGAGAAAGCAGCGCAAAAATTTCAAATAGAGATTTTGGAAACGCTGAGTAATATCGTAGAAGTAAATGCTGAAGATGAGCAAAGTGCCCTTTTGAAAGTGCAAGAAATGTATAGAAATGAGCAAGTGGTTTTATATCCAGATGATTTTATTGATACCAAATTTGTTGTTTTTCAATAACAACTAAACGGGTTCAAAATCCACAACATCACCTGACAATAACGTCAGACTGCTCATTGGCATGATGCCGCGCAGTGCATTGCAAAAGAAAAGCTGCGTTAACTTAGGCAAATCTTCATCTTGTAGCGATCTGATTGTGACTGGGTATTGTGTCGTGGATAGCGCATCTATAATTACCTGACGCATGACGCCAGCGACGCCCGATTGAGCCATAGAAGGTGTGTACCACTGGCCAGTGGTTAGGTAATCTTCATTATCTTTATGAACGCTAGAGCTGGTTTTGGATTCTGATAGTGGCTCTTCTGCCAATTGATAGAATACATTACTCATCGTACCCTCAACCCACTGCCCGCTCATATCGCGTAGCAGACCTTCACGAAGTGTTGAAGCAAGCTCAGATGCTAATGGCTCAGCTTTTATACATTGTAGCTCACCACTAGCAAGGACATTGTCTAAACGATTAAGGCTCTTGAGACCTGCCAACGGTGGCGGTAAGCAAGCAATCTGAGAAGACAAACATATTGCCGAAGCATTAGGTTGGATAGGTACCAAGTTTCCATTAGGCAAGGACAGTTGCAGCGCAGTAGAAACTCGCATTGCCGTAGCTTTTAGCCATATCTCACAGTCGCTACCATTTGTACTAGGTGCATAGCCATAACCGCGTACATCCTGCGCAGCGCGGGTGACTACTAGCTTGAGCATCCCCTGCTCTAATTGCTGAGCGTACAGTTGCAGTACTGCTAATAGCTCTTCGCTATTTATGTTTAGCTGCAAGGCTTCAGCATGAGAGACAAGCCGCTGATAATGGTAGTCTGACCATAGTATCAATCCATCAATGACGCCCATAGTAGTAAAAAACCCGTCAGCATATGCCAGCCCGCGATTATCTAGAGACATCGTTACCGTTTGGTTGGTCGCTCTGTTATCTTCGGTCAAACTACTATCATCGGTCACACTGCTGACTTGTGGGTACAGACACACCCAACCGTTTGGCACTGACGTCATATCGATCATGATTTAGCTATTGTCTGTTTGAGCAGCGGCTTTATTGATAACTAGCATGCAGCTGTAGAACTCACATTTTGCCAGCTCTATTTTTTGTCCACCGACGATTCTATTTTTGATGATTTGACTATTGAGCATATCAGCAACCATTTTTCCGCCATCATCACCCATCAACTGACGTGATAGTTGATAAGCTTTTTTGGCGTGGTTTTGGCTCAGCTCTTTTTCTTTGTCTGTGTCAGTAGGGTTGGCATAGTACCAGCCAAGCTCTAGATATTTTTCAGAATCGATAATATCCAGATAAGGCGCATCTGTTTTCATAAAGCGGTATTTGGTCGCAGGGTTACTGGCATAGTCTAGGCTATTTTCATCCGTGCTCATCACCTCACCGAACGCCGACTGGATGCCATTGAGCTCATTGACACTGATCGGCTCTACCGTATCAGCGCCCCATGCCGAGATGTCATATTTCACTGGTGTTCCTTGCTGGGCAGCTGCCGTATCCGTGTCAGAATTATCAGTCGTATTGGCTGGTGCGTCAGTGACTGTCTGCTCGCTACTCTCAGCATTTGCTTCTGGATTTTGAGTATCGTCTTTGGTGCTATCACAGCCACTTAATGACACACTAACCGCCATTATCGTACCAACTAGCAGGGTCTGAAGGTTATGATTCCACATGGGTTGTTTACTCACACTTTTAAATTAGTCTCAAAATGACATTACCGAGCTGACACAGATGCCGCCGATAACGAAGAATTTTTAATAAATAATGTATTTAATAAAAGTTATAACCTTACAATCATTAGAGCATATTAATTAACATATAATCCATAGTTTACCCAACTGCTCATTGCTTGACTACCTTTTACGTTACGCATAGTAGTCTTGGAGAGTACATATTTGTTAAAGCATTAATCCTTTAATATTACTGGCTAATGACTTATTTTTGGTTAACCCTTCAGTTTGTCAACCATCATTTTATCGCTTATGATGATTGGTCATGACTGACGGCTTCTTTGATGAGCCTTGCCCCTTTTAGCTAACGGACTATTTATGACTCAACACTTTATCGTCATTGGCAATCCAATTGCCCATAGTAAATCTCCAGCAATTCATGAGCAGTTTGCGCGACAAGTAGGAGCAGATATCAGCTACCAGCGTCAGTATTGCCCTGCTGACGATGCCAGTTTTATCGCTGTCGTTGAGGCGTTTTTTTGTGGGGGCGGCGTGGGTGCCAATGTGACTGTTCCTTTTAAACAAACGGCTTATGACTGCTGCGCGGCGCGCGGTGGTCTATCGGATCACGCCAAGACGGCAGGCGCAGTCAACACCCTATTGATAAACAAAGCATTAGTCGCAAAAGGCGCCTCGATAGCAGAGGCTATATATGGCGATAATACAGATGGGCAAGGACTCGTCAATCACATCGCAAGCTTGGGCTGGCCACTGGCGGATGCTCGTGTTGCGCTCATTGGGGCAGGCGGCGCTGCACGCGGTGTTATACTGCCACTGGTTGAAGCAGGTATTGACACCCTTACTATTGCCAATCGTACCGTGAGTAAAGCGACTGATTTAGTAAAAGAGCTAAGTGACACCAGTCCCGTCATTGCAGCAAAGAAAATTGAGAGCTGTGCTACTAGTGAATTGAGCGGTGCCTTTGATATTGTTATCAATGCTACCTCGATTGGTCTGTCAGGTGATACCTTACCGCTGGATAATAATCTAAACTGCCAGTACGCTTATGACATGATGTACGGGCGTGCGCTACCGTTTTTACAGCATTTCGCGGCGCGAGATGCCCAAGTATCAGAAGGCTACGGTATGCTCATCGGACAAGCGGCGCTGAGTTTTGAGCGCTGGACGGGTCATACTATTGACGTCGCCAAAGCTACAGAATCATTGAGCCAAAAATCATGATAAGTACCGCCCATGATTAATGACTACTGATTAGACGAGCGTTATCAAAAACACTGCTGCTTTTTATGCACCAAAACGCAGCAGCAACCAGTTCTCTAAACGCCGTAGTGGCACGCGTAATCGCGTAGAATGTATCGCCAAACCGCCGCTCAATCCAATCGCACAGCCAAGTGCCGTATCAATCATACGTGCATTGATAACCACGCTCGCCACTGGCGGCACAAGCATCGTGCTGCCATACTCTGCGATAAATATTGTCAACGGCGTGATAAAAATCACCGCCAGTCCGTAATGCCGATCGACAAACGACTCAATCAAAAACATCATAGCTAGTATCGCTACAGCAACACCCCACATCGATAGTCCACAAGACAGCATCCAGTTTGCGACCGCCATACCAACCAATGTACCTAGCAAGCGATGCAACTGCTTAATCCACATGGTCCGTAGTTGCATGCCTTGGATAATAATAAAGCAACTCATCGCCGCCCAGTATGGATAAGGCATATCTAACAGTACCGCTATCACCAATGCCAAACTGACAAAACTTACGACAATGAGACTGTCACTGATCGTATCTGGCTCATACTGATAGCTAGGTGCAGGGGCGATAGGACGTGCGGCGAGTAGAAACAATGTATAGAGCAGCGCTAACAGCATCGAAGACCCGCTGCCCAACAGCACAAGTCCTATGGCTGATAGGGTTTGGTCTATCGGCACAGGAATAAACAGCGCAATGGCACCTGCCATCAATACAAACAACCCTGCTGGTGGTGGCTGCCGATAATAGCGACCTAGCATCACAACACCAAGAGCAATGAACATAAATACAGGAAGCCTGAGTACAGGCAGCTGCTGCGCCATGAGTCCCAGTGCAAAACTAAGTATCATGGCAAACCCCCAAGCCATTACCGTCACCAATCGATAAGGTAATGTACCAGCCAATGGCAAGTTCAGAATAATCATCGACCCTAATGACGCTTTAATACCGGAGGACAAGTCACCAAAATAAGCACCCACAAATACCGGAAAGCTAATGGCAATCGCCATAACAATAGGCATGTGCCACGGTCTTTGGCTACGATTGATGGTGAGTAGATGTCCAAGCTCTCCATCAATAAGCAGTTTTATGCGAGTGAATAGCGCGGACAACCCTGACCCTTGTTTTTGCTGTTTTAACTCACTCATAAAAGACTTTCCTCGTTTATCAAATCGACTCTCTTCGTGTTTTTACTCATTATAGATAGTGGGTTACAGACAGTTTCGAGACCTATATCGCTTACATATAATAACTAAATGTAATTAATAAAACATCAAAACATGAATAATAGTTATTAGTTGTATATTTGTTGCCCTATAAGACTTATAATCATATCAACGCCATAACAGCTGACGCTTAACAAGGACGTCTTACTTACCCTCACAACGGACTTGCTGTTTATTACCAGTCCATATGACGACCTATAGTGTCTATCTCACTTAAAATAAGCAAATATCGCTGACATGCATTTTGACTCGAATACTGCGTCGTAAGTCTATGATAGCGAACTAACCAAAGAGAGCGATTATGTTAACTTACAAAGCCCCCTTACGTGATATCAAATTTTTGATTAATGATGTATTTGACTATCAGACGCATTATAAAAGCTTAGACAACGGCGAAAACGCTGACCCTGAAACTGTAGACATGATTCTACAAGGTATGGCTGATTTTGCTGAAAACGTCATTGCCCCGCTCTATCAATCAGGTGGTGAAGAAGGCTGTCATTTCGAAGATGGCGTCGTGACCACGCCAAAAGGCTTCAAAGAGGCTTATGACCAGTTTGTAGAAGGCGGCTGGCAAGGTATTTCATACCCTGAAGAATTCGGTGGTATGAATCTGCCAACGTCAATCAACCTTATCAAATCTGAGATGATCGGTACTGCTAACTGGTCATGGTCGATGTATCCTGGTCTATCAACAGGTTGTATCAACACATTGCTTCAGTACGGTACTGACGAGCAAAAAGCACTGTATTTACCTAAGTTGGTCGAAGGCTCATGGGCAGGTACCATGTGTCTGACTGAACCACAGTGTGGTACGGATTTGGGTCAAGTTAAATCGAAAGCCATTCCACAAGATGACGGTACCTACAAAATCAGCGGTACCAAAATCTTTATCTCAAGCGGTGAGCATGACTTAACAGATAACATCGTCCATATTGTTTTAGCACGTCTACCAAATGCACCAGAAGGCACGCGCGGTATTTCACTATTTATCGTACCTAAGTTCACGCCAAACGCTGAAGGTGAAGCTGGCGAGCGTAATGCCGTAGTTTGTGGTTCAATCGAACACAAAATGGGCATCAGCGCATCTTCGACGTGTGTATTGAACTTCGACGGCGCAGTCGGCTATCTAATCGGCGAACCGCATAAAGGCCTAAAAGCCATGTTCACTTTTATGAACACGGCTCGTATCGGTACTGGTATCCAAGGTCTGGCGCATACTGAATTGTCTTTCCAAAACGCCTTGCCATATGCCAAAGAGCGTCGTTCTATGCGTACGCTATCTGGTACTAAAGATCCTGAAAAAGTAGCTGATGCTATCATCCATCATGCCGACGTACGCCGTATGCTACTGACGCAAAAAGCCTTTGCTGAAGGCGGTCGCTCAATGATTTATCATTCAGCACGTTATGCCGATAAAATGGCACAAGGTATTGTCAATGGCGATGATGAAGAGTTCGAAAAGTGGGACGACAAATTGGGCTTCTATACGCCAATTCTAAAAGGCTTCTTAACCGAGCTAGGCATCGAAGCTGCTAAACACGGTCAGCAAGTCTATGGCGGTCATGGCTACATCAAAGAATGGGGCATGGAGATGATCGCTCGTGATGCTCGTATTGCGACGATGTACGAAGGCACCACTGGCGTACAAGCACTTGATCTACTAGGTCGTAAGGTTATCTTACAGTCTAAAGGTAAGATTATCCGTGATTACACGTCAAGCATCATGAAATGGTGTGGCGAGTACGCACTCGATAAAGAAATGCGTAAATTTGTTTGGGCACTGACCAAACTATGTGCTGAGTGGAACACCTTGACGGTACGCTTGATGCTGATGGCACGTAAAGATCGTGAAATCATCTCAGCAGCGTCAGAGGACTTCCTAATGTACTCAGGCTACGTAATGATGGGTTATCATTGGGCGCGTATGGCAGCGGTCGCTTATAAAAAGCTAGAAAATGGCGGCACAGAAGCACCAGAATTCTACAAAGCAAAAATTCAGACTGCTGAATTCTACTTTGATAAGTTGCTACCACGTACTTCTGGTCACGCAGAAGCGATGGTTGCCCCAAGCGAAAGCATGACATCAATGGAAATCGATCACTTTGCTTTCTTAGATTAAGATTGTACTAGTAAGCCATAAAAAAGCGCCTATTATTTAGGCGCTTTTTTGTGCTTAACTGAAAATCTACTTATACAGAATACACAGCAATGAGCAATTTAAGGCAAGTACTGTTAGCTACCAAGCATTTTCTTATGATAGACCGCACTTATCTCTTCAACTTCTACACATATCTGCAATGCCGCACGCCCTGACTGCTCTGCGCCTATTTTTTCCTCGATAGTAGCAACCAACAGCTCAGCCAATTGATCACGAGTGGCCATATCACGTCCACTCATTAGCTTTAGGTGAGCATAAATAAATCCATTGGCCTGCTCATCGTCTTCAACACCTACCAAAAATGTCTCCATAGGTATGATACGTGCCTTGATATCAGCAGGTTGTTTGAACTGTCCACTGTCCCACAGCGCTTTGTTTAGCGATTTGAGCAATGACTCTTCGTGAGCGATACGAACGTTTGGCGTGACTTGAAGGGTTAAATGCGGCATGAGTACATCCTTAGATATAGAGAAATTAATAAATAAATTGGCTCATCAGTTTACGCGTTCTGCCTGACTACCGTAAAATATTTATTGATATTATTCATCAGTAATCGCACTAAAACAGGCATCAAGTGTCTGAGCCAATTGTACGGATGGCAGCTCAATCTCTAAACCGCGACGACCACCGCTGACATAGATGGTTAACTGATCTTGAGCCGTGCTATCTATCACTGTCTTCAGGCGCTTTTTTTGTCCTAAAGGACTGACGCCGCCCAGTACATAGCCCGTGCTGCGCTCGACTTGTTTTGGGTCAGCCATCTGTACTTTTTTGCAGGACAGCAATTTATTGGCAGATAACGCCTTGGCCATTTTTTTAAAGTTAAGTGTCTTGTCGACTGGCAATATCGCCACAGCAAGTACACCCGTATCAGTGGTCACCACTAGAGTTTTAAACACCTGTGTCACCGCTACGCCAAGTTTTTCTGCGGCTTCCAAACCAAACGATACGGCATTGCTGTCGTGAGTATATTCGTGTACTTGGTAATCAAGGTTACGTTTTTTGGCAAGATCGATAGCTGGAGTCATAAGTTTTAGGCTTAATAAAATGAAATTGAAAAATAGACGCTATATTTATGAGTCATCGGTGATATAAATATATTATTACCCTAAATATATGAACTTTCAAATGTTTGAGCATTTTGTATAATTGGTCACTCACTACAGCGTAACCAAACCGTATTAATATTGGTAGTATATACAGACACTATATATCGCTTTGGTGGCTTTTATGGCATCATAAGCGCAACATATTTGACTATTTTTGATACTGATTATGATACCGAAGTTCTTAAAAAAACGGATTTTTAAAGCGCCAGTCGCGACTGATGGCACTGCTAAAACTGTTGGCAATGCAATCGCTACTAAGCCTTATTCTAATGCACCGATCAATCAGCTGTATCGTAAGCTGTCAGGTCAGATGCTCGATATCGCCGTAAAACCTAAGTTATTAGGCGAGCTACCTGAGTTCGACAATGATGATCAGACGCTACGGTTTTATGTACTACAGGACTATTCTCGTTCAAACAGTATTCTGATTGACTTGCAGACGCAAGAGCACAACTTACCGCCAGCACTGGTTGGAGTAAATGATGCCGCCCATAATATTAAAGAAAATGCGGCCATCATATTTTTGAATCACCCAAGTGCTAAAGACAGCCAATTGTCACCTCGCCTTTCTCGCTTAGTGTCTGCTGTATTGCAATATCCCGAGCTAAAGGTACGTTTAGTACCAGTATCGATTCTGTGGGGACGCGCACCTGAAAAAGAAGATTCGTTATTTAAGCTACTGACTGCTGACAACTGGCAAGATCCTAGCATCACTAAGCAATTATTTAATATCGGGGTGATGGGCCGCGACACTTTTGTACAGTTCCACCCACCGCAAGACTTACGTACCATTATCAACAATAATCTCAAAGGCGACGTGGAAGGACCTGCTACCTTTGACTCAGTTGCTACAGATGCCCTTAAAGCAGATTTAACAGCGGCGGATTCACTCGATACAGAGTCAACGGCTACTAACAGTGATGACGCAACTGACGCTGCGCAGATACCAAACTATGCGCTAGTCGCATCGGCTGATAGTAATCGTGAACTGGTTCGTATGTTGCAGCAGCAATTGTCGATTTATTTAGATAAGCAGCGCGCTAGTATGCTTGGCCCAGATCTATCAGATAGACGTAACTTGGTAGACAAACTGGTGTACTCGCCAGCTATTAAGCATGCGATTGAGATGGAAGCGGCCGAGAAAGGGACTAGCGTTCGAGAAGCTCGCAGTCAGGCCAGAGGCTATGCTAATGAGATGGTCAATGACTACTCTCATTCTATCATCCGTGGTTTTTATAAATTTTTGACATGGTTGTGGACGCAGTTGTATGACGGCGTAGAAGTCCATCATTTCGAGCGAGTACGTGACCTTGCGACCGATTATGAGCTGATTTATGTGCCTTGTCATCGCAGCCATGTCGACTATCTATTACTGTCTTATGTCATCTACAAACGTGGCCTGAGTATCCCTTATGTCGCAGCAGGTGACAATTTAGATGTACCTGTATTAGGCCCACTATTACGCGGTGCCGTTGCTTTTTATATTCGTCGTAGCTTCCGTGGCAACGCGCTGTATACTGCTGTACTGCGCGAATATATGCATACCCTTATCACACGCAATACTCCGATTGAATACTTTATCGAAGGTGGTCGCTCACGTTCAGGTCGCCTACTACCGCCAAAAATGGGTATGCTAGCGATGACTGTGCATAGCCAACTACGCCAAACCAATAAACCTGTGGTATTTATTCCAACTTATATTGGTTACGAGCGCATTATGGAAGGCGGCACGTATGTCGGTGAGCTAAAAGGTAAGCCAAAAGAGTCAGAGTCTTTGATTGGACTACTTAAAGTTGGCCGCAAAATCGAACGTATCTTCGGTAATGTGCACTTGAGCTTTGGTACGCCGTTGCATCTTAGCGACTTTATGACAAAATTCGATGTGCCAGCCAATAGTTTGCCATCCGATCGTACTGACTCGCTGCTTGATGAAAAAACCAGCGCTATGGTTGATAACATCGGCGTAAAAGTCATGCAGCATATCAACAAAGCTGCGGTCGTCACACCTGTATCGCTGCTGTCATTGGTTCTGCTATCAGCACCGAAAGCTGCATTGGATGAAAATATTTGCCGCGAGCAAATCGCACTGTACCAAGGTCTGGCTCAGCAGCTGGTCTACTCAGAGGATACAGTTATCACTGATATGACGCCGCAGCAAATCATTGATTATGGTATTAAGTTAAAGCTTATTGAGCGTACGCCGCATATCTTGGGCGATATCATTCAGGTCGCAGGTAAACAAGCAGCGTTACTTAGCTACTTCCGTAATAACATTTTACATGTCTTTATTTTGCTGTCGTTCCTGTCTGCACTAGTCGCACGCAACGGACGTATCAAACGCAGCCGTCTCGATAGTATCGCTGAGCAGCTATATCCGTTCTTACAAAGTGAGCTGTTCTTATATTATCCAGCACATGGCTTGGCTGATACGCTCAATAAGAAAGTTGATAATCTGCTGTCTCATGGACTCATCGTTGACTTGGGTGATGATACGCTCAGCGTTCCTGAGTCTAATAGTAAGCATTATCAGCAGTTACAAGTGCTGGCAACACCAGTTGGACAAAGCCTTGAGCGTTACTTTATGACGCTTGCCCTACTCGCGCAGCAAGGCTCTGGTAATTTGACTGAAAATGAAGTTGTTGACCTGTGTCACCTGCTCGGACAGCGTTTGTCTGTGCTTTATGCAGATGATATTCCTGACTTCTTTGATCGCGCCTTGTTTACCAGCTTCATCAGTGCGTTGACTCGTCTTGACTATCTACAAAAAGATGATGAAACAGGCATATTGACTTTCGATCATCGCATTAACGACATCGCTCATCATGCTAAGTACGTGTTAACGCCTGATATGATGCAAATCTTGCAGCAAGTTGCTAGTTTAGATGAAGAAGAAATCACTCACGCCATTACTGAAATTAGTAATAAAAAACAGCGTAAGTTTGGGCGTAAGCGTTAGTCTTAACAACTACCCATACCCTTTAAGATTTTAAGCTAAACAAAAAAAGACCGCTAATGATTAGCGGTCTTTTTTTGATTGGACTATATTAAACAGCCGTATTAGTTCGTAATTTTCTTATACTTGGCACGTTTAGGACTGGCATCGTCACCCATTGTTTTTTTACGATACGCTTCAAACTCAGTATAGTTACCGTCGAACCAAACTGGACCTTCTTCTTCGAATGCCAAGATATGAGTCGCGATACGATCAAGGAACCAGCGATCATGCGATACGACCATTACTGTACCTGGGAATACTTGAATCGCATCCTCTAGTGCACGTAAGGTTTCGATATCCAAATCGTTTGATGGTTCATCGAGGAGCAATACGTTTGCGCCTTGCTTTAGTGTTTTCGCTAACTGCAGACGGTTACGTTCACCACCTGATAATTGACCAACGTGCTTTTGCTGATCTGAGCCTTTGAAGTTAAAGCGTCCGATATAAGCACGGCTTGGCGTGGTGTAGTCACCAACGGTAATGATATCGAGACCGTCAGAAACTTCTTCCCATACGGTTTTGTTGTCATCTAGATGATCACGTACCTGACCGACATAGGCAACTTTAACACTTTCACCCAAATCAACTGAACCAGTATCTGGGGTATCGCGCTCAGTAATCATGTTAAATAGCGTAGTTTTACCCGCACCATTTGGACCGATGATACCCACGATAGCGCCAGCTGGAACGTTAAAGCTTAGGTTTTCGTACAGCAGACGATCGCCAAATGACTTGGAGATATCATTAACTTCGATGACTTTATTACCCAAACGTGGACCAGGTGGAATATAAATCTCAGAAGTCTCATTACGTTTTTGGAACTCAGTTGAGTTCAACTCTTCAAAACGCTGTACACGAGATTTAGACTTAGCCTGTTGGCCTTTTTGGTTTTTGCGAATCCACTCAAGCTCTTTTTTCAGCGCTTTAGCAAATGATTCTTCTTGCTTGTTCTGCTGCTCTAGACGCGTGTTCTTTTGCTCTAGCCACTCGGTATAGTTACCTTCATACGGATAGCCATGGCCACGGTCAAGCTCCAAGATCCACTGAGCAACATTATCCAAGAAATAGCGATCATGGGTAATGGCAACGATAGTACCGCTGTAGTTCTGCAAGAACTGCTCTAGCCATGCAACAGACTCGGCGTCCAAATGGTTGGTCGGTTCGTCAAGTAATAGCATGTCAGGGCGAGACAATAGTAGACGGCATAGTGCCACACGGCGTTTTTCACCACCTGATAGTTTGCTAACGTCCGCATCCCACGGTGGCAGACGGAGCGCATCGGCCGCTTTTTCTAGCTGGTTGTTTAAGTTGTGCGCATCCCAAGACTGGATGATGTCTTCCATCTTGCCTTGCTCTTCAGCAAGCTTATCAAAATCAGCATCAGGCTCTGCGTATTCAGCATAGATAGCATCTAGACGAGCGAGCGCATCTAACGCTTCGCGCATACCGTCTTCGACATTACCACGAACGTCTTTGCTATCATCTAGCTGTGGTTCCTGTGGCAGATAGCCAACTTTGGTACCTGCCTGAGCGCGCGCTTCACCACTAAACTCAGTATCCACGCCTGCCATAATGCGTAGCAAGGTTGATTTACCTGAACCGTTGATACCCAAGACACCGATTTTGGCACCAGGGAAAAACGATAGGTTGATATTTTTTAGGATTTCACGCTTAGGGGGAACAAGTTTTGACACGTTGTTCATCGTGTAAATATATTGAGCCATTAACACTCCGATAGACTGCATAGAAGAGAACAGCAAATGCAACTCAGCGATGATGCCAAGCGTGCCGTACCTCAAAATCAGGGTTACAAATTATAGGTCATTATCGCATTGTGGCGCATACCCTGCAAGCTGACAGGTTGTTTTACCAGTTGTTTTACTGTTTTTGACAGCAGGCTATGCCCTTTAACTATAAAACTCGCGTTGGAAAAGCAACTCAGGAAGTCTTATCCTAATGAACTAACTTAACATTTTGATTCATTAGCGTTTTATAAAGACCACAAAAAATAGCATCAAAACTTTCGCAAATTTAATCAATAGCCGTTAGCATGTTAGTGTGGCTTAACAAGGTTGAGTAGATCTGTCTGACATTTGATTATCAAAATGATTGATCATCTGACCTTATGTTCGTCTCAACACCTACTTCATAGCAATCATACAGGTACTGATAATATGGCCAACGGCTATCGCCCTGAAATTATTCAACGTGCGTTTGTCGATTTTATCGGAGCGCGCTTACATCCGTTTTGGTCATTGACGACTCCTAAGTTACGCCTGATCGCACGCTATACATTAAGTGATGATTTAATAGCACTTCGATTCGAGACCAATAGAACCTTTAAACAGCAGACTTCTGAGATGATGGGTGGTTGGCAAGGTGGTCAATATCTTGATTTGCGCGTTTGTATTGAGAGGGTCTATCACCAGCGTAGCTACTCAATAGTGGGCTTGGCGCATCAACCACTCTGGTGGCTCGACGATAATACCGAGAGCCATAAGGCAAACCAACGCCATACGGTAACTATCGCGATTAAACCGCAAGGATTGGTATCTGACTATTTAACCAAGCAGATGCCACTGGCTAGTGTCGTTGATACAAGCTTGCCACTTGGTCAATTTACTTTGGAACAGACCTCGATAGCAGCGCAGAACACCTCAAACGACAACAAACCTACTCCTTTGCTATTTATTGCTGGTGGTAGCGGTATTACGCCTATGCTCGGACTTATCAATCAAGCCCTGAGTAATGGACATCAGGTGACGCTATTGCATTACAGTCGAACTGTTTCATCCAAGCTGCAACATCAGTGGCAACAGCTGAGCGATGCATATCCAGACTTCATTTATCATCTAATCCATACTGAAGATCCGACTACCTATTTGGCTGGCGAACGATACTTGAGCGCAGAGGGTTTGTTATCACTTAATTTACCATTGGTAGATACCAAAATATTTGCGTGCGGTTCACAGGCTTTATTAGCTGGCTTATATAAAACAGTAAACGAGATTAGCGTGCTACAAAACATCCAGCTACGTGACAACATTATCGTAGAAAATTTCGGTAATGCATTGACTGATTTTGATGGCGACGGTAATCAGTTACTAGATAATGCACTACAGACAGAGTCGCATACGGTGTATTTACGATCACGGCAACGGCAGTTCGATAGCGACACTACATTACTCGTTGCTGCCGAAAATGCAGGTATACGTCTAGCCTATGGTTGTCGGCAAGGCATTTGCCAGTTGTGCCGCTGTAACAAAGTCAGCGGCATGGTCAAAAATATTCAAACAGGGAAAGTGAGTGGTGATGGTTACGAGTCTATTCAGACTTGCATCAATATTGCCATGACTGATTTGGTACTCGATGTTTAATGACTGGTTTAATAGAACGACTGGCTCAATAGAAAGCATATGCTAAACAACCTATGAGAAATAAAAGACAAACGTCACTTTATAGGCTACAACTCAGATAACTTATCAAACCGGATGCAGTGTTGCTTATTCATGCCGTTTCGGTTAAGGATTTATTTATGCGCTTATTACCACCCGTTACTACGCCACAATCTGCTGTGCCTATCTTGACGCCACTGTCCGATGCACCGTTGGCAAAAAACGATAGCGAGCAGCCAACCCTATCATCACAGCAAACTCGCTATCCAATAGTGACCCAGGCACCATTAACAAAAGCACAAAGTAATGCCTTGGCAGTAGAATTAAATGCGCTATATAAAGGTGTAATGGACTCATTAGGTAGCGATGACGCCAAGTACATCCAGCGGATTTATGCGACTGTGGTTTATAGTGAGCTTGTCGCCCGTGGTTTACTGGCCGCCGCAGGAAGCATGTCATCACGCCGCTCGCAGATAGGTATTTGGCTATTGGGTACGTCAATGCTTAGCTTTAGCAAAATATTAAATAACATGGAGCTGGGTCATAACGTCATGCATGGTCAATATGACTGGATGCAACACCCGCACCTTAATAGTCAAAAATTCGACTGGGATATTGTCTGCCCTGCTCCATTATGGCAACACTCACATAATTATTTACATCATACTTTTACCAATATTGTTGGCCGTGATCATGACGTAGGCTATCACTTGATTCGAGTGACTGACGAGCAGCCTTGGACGCCAGAAGATCGCTACAATATGTTTAGTACAGCGGTACTGGCATTTGGCTTTGAGTGGGCAGTAGCTTTTCACGACATCCAAATCAGTGCAGATGAATATGCTGACTCTCCTAACTTGCACAAAATCATGCAACAAAAGTCTCGCGCGTTATTTGCCAAAATTGGACGGCAAATAGGCAAAGACTATATTGCACTGCCGTCTGTGGTAGCGCTGACACTAGGTCGTCGTAGCGCCTTTAGTACGCTGAGTGGTAATATGACTGCAAACACTGTCCGTAACCTATGGACGTGGGCAGTGATTTTTTGCGGGCATTTCACTGAGCAAGCGCATATCTATACCCATCTCGATGCCGATGAAAGTAAAGGCGACTGGTATGTACGCCAAATCCTTGGCTCTAGCAATATCAAAGGCAGCAAATGGTTCCATCTTTTGACAGGTAATTTGTCTCATCAAATTGAGCATCATATATTTCCTGATATGCCAGCTGCCCACTATGCAAAGATTGCACCGCAGGTACAGGCCATATGCCGTAAGTATGGTTTAAGCTATAACACTGGCCGCTTTGGCACACAACTAAAGCAAGTACTCGGACGTATTTATCACTTTAGCAAACCTAGTGAAAAAGAATGGCAAGCCCATGTACAGTCAGTGGAAAATGCAGATAGTACTGCTTATAAAGATAATAGGTCAGCGGCCGATTTAGAAGACAAATTAACGATAGAAAATACTGGTGGTCTCACTCGCTTTTTACCTCCAGTCGTTCGTAAAGCCATATCCTATGCATGGTGACATATTCAGATTTGCAACTAGATACGGCCATGATAAGGTAGGACAACAAACATAGATGACGTTAACAGTCGTCCTATCAACCATTACGGTAAGCGTCTAGATTGTTAAGCATCAAACCTACATACTAAACTGACATTATCAAAATTAATAAAAAGTTAGTTACTAATAAAAATTCGATAATAAAAAATGGAGTATATTAATGAGTAACCAAACCTCTAAACCAAATCTAGACATTGTTCATAATCAAGCAGCAAAACGCTTTGAAACCTCTATCGATGGTCAGACAGGTTATATTAGCTATCAGGAAAGTGCTGACAAGTTGGTCTACGATCATACTATCGTACCGCAGCAATTAGGCGGTCAAGGCGTTGGTTCAGCACTGGTAAAGCACGCATTGAATTATGCGCGTGAACAAAACAAAAAAGTGATACCGCAATGCTCATTTGTCGCGTCATACATTAGCAAACATCCTGAGTATCAAGATTTAATTTAGCTAGCTAAGTAATTAGGCTCAAGTAATTCGTTAACTAGGTTCAGTTAAATGATATCGGTCAAAGCAGGAAAAATGTGCAAATATTTATTTCGCATAGGAGACATACCCTAGCACCACTTTTAATAAACCAATTCGACATAACAATAAAGGTTATTAATATGAGTAGTTTATCTGACAAACAAATCAATCTACAGCTAGAAGAGCTTGCTGGCTGGCAGCGTGACGGCAATAGTATCGTCAAAACCTATCATTTCAGCGATTTTATCGAAGCTATGAGCTTTATGAATCAAGCGGCATTTCATGCTGAAGCGCTTGAGCACCATCCTGAATGGCGTAACACCTACAATATCGTAGAAGTTCGTTTAACCAATCACGATACAGGCGGCATATCTAGTCTGGATATTCGTTTAGCCAAGCGCATGGAGCATATTATTCAGCCCAAACGGTTGTAGTAGCAAGTTTACAACGTATGCCTTTATGCCGATTATCTTTGCTCTGTACAAATTACCCTAGTTGAAGCAGACGAAAAAAGACCCTCAATTGAGGGTCTTTTCTATAGTAATTATTTATAACTATAAGCCGTGTCTACATCTTACGACTGACAAAGGCAACGATAAACAAAATCACAGCGACCGCTAAGAAAATGTATGCTAAATTAGCAGACAATCCTGCGACACCGCCAAAACCTAGGAAACTCGCTAATAATGCGATCACTGCAAAAATAATAGCCCAACGAAACATAATCTTCTCCTCAAATAATGGTAAAAAACAGATATTAGAATTTATATAGCATCTATTTAACTTATTTTTATCTAATGCTAGTTATTACTGTTTACGCTTATAGATTAGCAATGTTCGTCTCCAAAAAACGTTCATTTTAGTAATAAAATCGGTAGGTTATGTAAATTTTGTAGTAACTGTTAATGTCTCATACCTCTTTTTCTTTAATAGATGATATTTTCGAAATAGAATTATATTTCTGAATACAGCGTTATTTAACTGAGAGTTCTTAAACTACATGCTTTTTTACTGGACTCTATTTCTCTAGCTGTATGCAGAACTATTTTAAATTTCTCACGTTATATGTGAAGTAGTATGTGAGGTAGGCTGCAAACTATAAACTGTAGCGACCTCACAAACCCCTAACCTAATCAAACGACTTGGTTTATAGTTTACTATCCACTTATTCTCAAATCTATTAAGGACAATACATATGGATACTAATACGGATACTGAAACCCCTATACAAAAAACCAGCGGCGACACACGCCCTTATGCAGTTGTTCTATATGGTGCGACAAGCTTCGTCGGTCAGATCACTGCCCACTATTTAACCAATTTTTTGTCAAATAATAAGAACGAAGATGGCTCAAATGTATCATGGGCAATCGCAGGTCGTGATGAAGACAAGCTCAACAAGCTACAGGCCAAACTTGAGAGTAAGGTAGACATTATTATCGCCAATAGTAACGATGCTGCCAGCCTTGATAAGATGACAAAGCAAACTCAAGTCATCATCTCAACTGTCGGCCCTTATCTGAAATATGGTGAGCCGCTGATTAAATCCTGTGCTGAAAACGGTACAGATTATGTTGATCTTACTGGTGAGGCTATTTTCATCAAAGATATGATGGACAAGTACCAAGACACTGCCAAGCAAAGTGGTGCTCGTATCGTCAACTCTTGTGGTTTTGATTCTATCCCCTCAGATTTGGGTGCGTACTTTACCCAAGCTAAGGCAGAAGAAAAGTTCGGCGAGACCTGTAATGTCATTCATATGCGTGTCAAAGCAGCGAAAGGTGGGATCTCAGGCGGTACTATCGCATCGATGGCATCAATATTTGAAGAAGCTGGTGAGGACAAAGCACGTCGCAAACAAGTGGCCAATCCATACCTGTTAAACGATGATGCCAACGCACCAAACGTACGTCAGGATAATGTTAGCAAACCGGTATATGACAGCAACCATAAGCGCTGGTTAGCACCGTTCGTCATGGCGACCATCAATACACGTATCGTCCATCGCACTAACCAATTGCTCAGCTATGAGTACGGTCGCGATTTTAAATATGACGAAGCGATGTGGATGAAAGATGGCGTCAAAGGAAAACTGTCTAGCTATGCTATGAGCGCAGGTTTGTTAGGCTTTGCCACTGCAATGATGATCAAACCAAGTCGCGAGTTACTATCCAAGCATGTCTTACCAAAAGCTGGCTCAGGCCCTTCTAAGGACGAGCAAGAGAACGGCTACTTTGATATTCGTCACTTTGGACAAACGGCCAAAAATGACACTATTACTGTTAAAGTAACAGGTGATAGAGATCCTGGTTATGGCAGTACCTCTCGTATGATTTCGCAGGCGGCATTATGTCTGGCACAAGATATCAGCAAAGAGGACGTTGGCGGTGGGTTCTGGACACCAGCATCTGCGATGGGAGATAAGCTCATAACACGCTTAGAAGCGCATTCTGGTCTTAGCTTTGAAGTAATTGATAGTTAATCTATTGAGTAATGACAAAGTCTTTATGACCGTATCTTGGTTTCGAGATACGGTTTTTTATGGTCTACTCTAAATGTTTAGACGAAGATTAAATTGAGCATAGCGTATTTTTTTGGTGAACAATGTTTCTGTTTTCCGATTATTTAGTACATTATGATACTAACCACTAATCTAATATTGCTATTATCATTTTATAGATATTGTAGAAAAATCATATGCAAACATTAGTTTAATGAAGTATATGTTATCAAAGAGTTTATATAATAGAATTTAAGAATTATCTAAACACTAGCTTTAAATCATAAATAAAAATTTTTAAAATAATTCTCTATAACACTGATAGGTAGCCATAAAAAAACTATTAATAACAATCAGATAGGTTTAAATAACAACTATAAGCAATCAAATATTCATATGTGAATGCTAGAGACATTGGTAGACATTTATAATTAACAGATTCATTTATTAACAGCTTTAATAACACAATCAACCTTTGCTACTAATGAATCTTTAATAAAATTTAAAGACAGAATGTTAGCTAGACTTTAAGTATGACAGTTTCATAACGTCACAAGAAAACATTAAACTGTTAGAACCTTAATGAGTTTGCTACTGAAATATAAACTGTATCGTTGATAATTTGCATACAGTATTTACAGACACCTTTAAATAAAAACGGCTCATCATTAAATATGAGTTATCGTTTTTAACTATTACTAATTATGTATCATGGAGTTCTATAATGAAAAAGAATATTTTATCACTAATCGTCGGCGCTACCCTTGTACTACCAACTATGGCAATGGCAGCACCCGTTAACAATAGCGATCTAATGCCAGCAGATATGCGTAATGCTGCTGTCAAGAGCACTTTACAGGCTGAAATAGAAGGTCCTGATGGTGAGTTGTTAGCGACCCAACCTGGCGCTGTAGATGTCGAAGCGTCAAACACTGCTGATGTCGATATGGACATGGATAATGAAGCAGATGAAATGAACGACGAAACTGACGATATGAATAATGAAGCACGCGATGATAACGCAGCTTTGATGAACAATGCTCAAGCAACAACCAATGCGGCAGCAATGACTACTGCTACAACTGTTCAGGCTCCTGTACAGAACGCTCAAGCGCCTAACATGCAACACAGCAATGCAGACTATCAGCCTTTAATCGCAGGTGAAGCGGCTACTGAGAATAAAGTTGCAGATGCTGCTAGTACGTTGCAAGAAAAGAAAAAAGACAAGCGTGGTGAATTATTAGCTACTCAGCCAGCAAACGTACAGTTTAAAGAGAATCGTCGTATCGCTGTATCACGCTAAGCAGATAGTTAGTTTATTTGATTAGTTTGTAAGCGTACTACTTATATAAAAAGGCAGCCATATGGCTGCCTTTTTATTGTACATGATTATAAATTTTAGCAGTATTTATTTCTTATTTTTAGTCACACCAGCTTCTTGTAATAAAGCACCGAGTGTACCCATTTTACTTGGGGCTTCAGCTTTATCATTTTTTACTGGCTTACTACGATTGCTCGCGTTGTCTTTATCCTGACGCTTGCCACGTGGCTTAGACGGACGTTTGTCAGCAGCTGGACGGCTATTATTTGGACGGTCACTATTTGCATTATTATTGCGTGGACGACTGGTTTTCTCGCCATCTGTACTAGCTGTCGTAGACTTGGCAGCCGTACGGACAGGTTTTTCAGATTCAGGTTTCATGCTAAAGCCGATACGACCACGTTTCTCATCGATGGAGATAACCCGTACCGATACGATATCGCCAGGTTTGACACGGTTCATAGGATCTGCGACAAAGTCATTGGCCATCTGCGAGATATGTACCAGACCATCCTGATGCACACCCACATCAACGAAACAACCAAAGGCAGTTACGTTGGTGACTACCCCTTCTAACGTCATACCTTCGCTCAAATCTTTGATGCTATTAACATCATCACGGAAATTGGCCGTTTTAAACTCAGGACGAGGATCACGAGCAGGTTTAGCGAGCTCTTCGATAATCGCTTTTACGCTGACATTATCATCGTTAGCAGCCAATGTAGTCGTATCAATCGTATTTAGCACGCCATCATTACCGATGATTTCTGACAACGGCTTGCCCGCTTGTGCGAGTAAACTATCGACCAATGCGTAGCTCTCTGGATGCACACCAGTGGCATCTAATGGATTGCTACCATTATGAATACGCAAGAAACCAGCTGCCTGCTCAAATGTCTTAGCGCCTAGACGTGGGACGTTTTTAAGCGCTTCACGACTATCAAATGCACCGTGCTCTTTGCGATAGGTGACGATTTGCTGTGCCACATTGCGGTTAAGACCTGCGATGTGAGCTAAGATAGCTGGACTGGCTGTATTCACATCCACACCAACGGCATTCACGCTATCTTGAGTTACTTTATCAAGACTGTCTGCAAGCTGGTTTTGATTGACGTCATGCTGATATTGACCCACACCAATGGCTTTTGGATCAACCTTCACAAGCTCTGACAATGGATCCTGCAAGCGACGCGCGATAGAAACCGCGCCACGTACAGAAACGTCTAGATTGGCCAGCTCATCACTAGCAAGTTCACTCGCTGAATAAACAGACGCACCCGACTCATTAACAATGACAGCTTTGGCTTTTAATGTATCATTCGCAGCCAAAATCTCTTTAATCATCGCATCTGTTTCGCGACTTGCCGTACCATTACCGATAGCGACCAAATCAACGTTATAAGTACTTAATAACGCATCGATGACTTTTTTGGCTTCATCCATCTTATTATCAGGTGCAAACGGATACACTGTCGCGATGACAGGCTTCTCTTCGCTATCTAACATGACATGACCTTGCGCATCAACGATGGCCATTTTTACGCCATGACGGATACCAGGATCGACACCCAAGATTACTTTAGGACCTGCAGGTGCAGACATTAGCAAATGCTGTAAGTTGCTAGCGAACACATCAATCGCATCCGCTTCTGCGGCTAAGCGCTTTTCAGTTAACAAGCGATGCTCAATATGCGGACGCCATTTGTCTTTCCACAAGCTACTGGCTGCCTCTGCCAAAAACTCACGGCGTGCTGCTGGCGCTTTAGCATCGACGTCAAAATGACTGATGATTTTTTCGATAAAGGGTGTGTCTTCGCCTTCAATCTTTAGGCCCAAGACGTTTTCTTGACGACCGCGCAACATTGCTAATAGGCGATGATTTGGCAGTCGAACAAGGCTTTCGCTATGCTCAAAGTAGTCTTTGAATTTTTCGCCAACTTCGCGCTTTTCTTCGCTCGCAACGCTCGATACGATACTGGCAGTTTTGGCAAAACCACTGCGTAAATTGTCCAACAAACCCAATGCTTGCGTCCATTCATCAACGATAATCGCTTGTACACCAGCGAGTTGTTTTTCGATATCGCTAAAGTCAACCTCGATTTCATTACCACTGTCATCAGTGATACTTGACTGGATCTGATAATCAGCCAAGGCATCCATCGGGGTGATTTCTTGGGTCAAGACCGCTTGGGCAGCAGTATCAAGACCAGCGGCACGAGCTTTGGCAGCAGGTGAACGACGACGCGGACGATATGGCAGATAGATATCTTCAAGCTCAAGCTTAGACGTCGCATTATCGATACGCGTCTGTAGCTCATCAGTCAGATTGCCCTGTGTGCTTAGCAGTTCAGTAATTTTAAGGCGACGTGTTGCCATGTCACGCTCATAATTAAGAGACTTCTCTAAAGCACGCAGCTGCGCATCATCAAGATTCTGAGTCTTTTCTTTGCGGTAACGCGCAATAAAAGGAACCGTCGCGCCTTCATCATAAAGTTTGACAAACGCATTGACTTGAGCAGTCTTAATGCCAAGCGCGCGAGCAAGCTTGTCGTGAATATTCGCGTGTGTGGTTGCATCTAAAACCTGTGCATTTGTCGAGGTTTGAGATGACGTTAAGGTATCAGTGCTACTCATATACGTATCAATCGTTGAGAAATGTAGCTTTGCATTATAGCAAAAGCTGCATGAATAAAAATCCTTTTTATCTTTTCGTTATTTATTGCGCATTTTAGGACGCAAATCGTTCTATATCACACATCCTATGGACTTGTTAAACAAACGCATACAGCATTTATTATCATGGGTGATGCAATTCTCGGTGCAATCTTATACACTAAAGTATCAATAACACAAATATTGATATGTGCTGACATATTGAACAATAGTTTTTAATTTTATGAAGTGCTTATTCGTAACCAATAATTAAATAATGATAATTAGTGGCAGTGTTTTTGCTCATAGCTATTTACTTGTAGTTTCTGATAACAATAATTTTTATAAAAGGATGCCTGTATGACTGATAACAACAGCCCTGACACGTTAACTCAGCGTATTTTAGTCGTCGATGACGACGCTCGTCTGCGCTCTTTGTTGCAACGCTTCCTAGAAGACGACGGCTTTGTCGTTCGTACCGCTCATGATGGCAGTCAGATGGATAAACTCATGCAACGTGAGCTTTTCTCTTTGGTCGTACTCGATTTGATGCTGCCAGGCGAAGACGGTATCAGTATCTGTAAGCGTCTGCGTGAAGACAATGCAGATATTCCTATCATTATGCTGACTGCCAAAGGTGGCGATGCTGACCGTATCGCAGGTCTAGAAGCGGGTGCAGATGATTATCTGCCTAAGCCTTTTAACCCAAAAGAGCTATTGGCTCGTATCAAAGCTGTACTACGTCGTCAAAACCGTGAGTTGCCAGGTGCGCCAAGTCATCAAATGGAAGTGGTCGAGTTTGGTCCATGGACATTAGATCTATCGACTCGTACGCTCAAACGCGATGGTAACGTAGTCACTTTGACAACAGGTGAGTTTTCAGTGCTAAAGGCGCTCGTACAGCATCCACGTGAGCCATTGACCCGCGATAAATTGATGAACCTTGCTCGTGGTCGTGAATGGGGTGCGATGGAGCGTTCTATCGACGTCCAAGTATCACGTCTGCGTCGCCTGATTGAAGACAACCCTTCACAAGCGCGTTATATCCAGACCGTGTGGGGCGTTGGTTATGTATTCGTTCCTGATGAAGCTGACGCAGAAACCATCAAAAGTGAATAGCTTTTAACTGATTTAATTTCTTTTAATATAGGCCGTGTTTGGTTACTCACGAACACGCGCCAATATGATGAGCCTATTTGTGAAAAACCCAATTATTTTTCAAAACATACCCTGCACGTTAGTGACAGGGTTTTTAGGTGCTGGCAAAACTACCGTAATTAATCAGTTACTGGCCTCGAAACCTGATGACGAACGCTGGGCCCTCTTAATCAATGAGTTTGGCCGTATCGGTATTGATGGCGCACTCTTGGCAAGCTCCCAAGATAACGATCTTAACCAAAAAAATATTGCCATTCGTGAGATTAGTGGTGGCTGTATTTGCTGCACCAGTCAGCTACCCTTGCAAATTGCAATCAGTCGTCTGCTCAGTGAGCATCATCCGCAGCGATTACTCATTGAGCCCACAGGGTTGGCACATCCACGTGAGCTGATACTACAACTTAGTGCGCCGCACTGGCAAACTGCCCTAAAAATGAATGCGGTGATAACCGTACTGAGTGGCGAGCAGTGGCAACAGATTAAGTATCGTGACCATGATGGTTTTCAAGCGCATGTCCGTGATGCCGATGTGCTGATAATCAATCGTTATACCCAATTAAATACTAGCGAAAAACAAACCTTGGTAGAATGGATAACCAAGCTAAATTCACAAGTAAAAATTATTTGGGCGGCATCAGGACTAACGGCATCTGAGACAACAGACTCATCAGATGTCCATTCATCAGATAAGTTTGTAGCAAATAAACTTGTAGCAGAGGCATACTTGACCACGTTGAACGACCAACTGAATCAGCCCAGCTCTATCATTTCGAATCAACGAAAAGTCAGTATCTCTAATCCTAAAAAATCGATGATTGGTGTACAGTCTCAAGTCAATTCTTTAGCAGCTGCGCCATCATCGAGCTCATCTACCGATGAGAGCGAGGCTCAGGCCAATCCTCAGACCAGTGCTAATAGTGATCTGCCCTATCGCTACCATGAAGATCAGCAAGGTTTCCAATTGGCAGGATGGCGACTACCTGCTCATTACATAATAAACGCTGACGATTTACAGAATTGGTTATTAGCACTGCCAAACTGGCAACGTATCAAGGGCGTGGTGCATACTTCTGACGGCTGGATGCAGATCAATTTTAACCCTGGTAGTCTAACGACCAAAACCATCGACCCACAGACTGATAGTCGATTGGAAATTATTTTGCAATTAGGCAATACTGTCGATACAAATGCTGCCAATACAGATATAGAAGAAACTGAGAATGATGCCAAAGCGTCATCAATATGGATAGATTGGGAAGAGTGCGATCGCGAACTGATGGCACTGGTTATATAGAAACAGACAAAAAAAGTGCGGACATTGCTATTTTAGCTAGCAATGTCCGCCCTTTCTTTTTTCAACGCAACTAGGGCGTGTCCTCATTTTAAAAATGGTGATAAAAATGAGATAAATCGCAGTCAAACAAGGAAAATAGCGCAGATAATATCGAGATATTAGGGCGTGTTGAATATTCATAATTTGAGCCAGATATAAGCACAAGCAAGAGCGACCGTATTTTCATAACTCTGCTTGAGCTTATCAAATCTAGTGGCAACCGCCCTATACTGTTTTAGCTTAGCGA
>NZ_JASDCR010000030.1:0-22515 GCF_030407795.1 Psychrobacter sp. APC 3279
AACCAGACTAGAATCCAAAAGGGTTTAGGCTATAAAACGCCAAGACAGGTATGGTTTGACTTTTATCGTCAGGCTGCGTAACTAAAATCTCCCAAGTCAATGTCTACAGATTTGACAGCATAGGTCATGGTCGCTTTTATTATCTCCACTATATCCGGCGGTGGCGGCGCTATGTTGCTGATACCAGTTACCTCTTCGATGGTAGGGACAGCGATTGCACCACCTGTGATCAACGTGGCTACCTTTCTGAGCAATGCCTCACGGCTCTATCTATTCTGGCATGATATTGATTGGTCATTGACCAAGTATTATGTCCCAAGCGCTATCGTAGGTGCATGGCTAGCCGCATTGGTGTTTAGTCGTTTGGACGCAGGCTGGATTCAATTATTGGTCGGGGCATTTTTAGTCTCTACTATTTTCCAATACAAGTTTGGTAAGGTAAGCAAGACATTTGATATGCCAAAAGTAGGTTTTGTACCTGTGGGCTTTGCCATTGCTTTTATGAGCACCTTGGTTGGTGGCCTCGGCCCTATTCTTAACCCTTTTTATATGAATGCTGGACTAGAAAAAGAAAGCCTTATTGCGACCAAAACGGCGAATTCCTTTTTTGTAGGTATTGTACAAATCATCAGCTACACCTTTTTTGGGATACTCACCGTCAAGATATGGGCGTATGGTCTTGTATTAGGACTGGGCGCCGTAATTGGCAATATCATTGGCAAACGCTTTTTGGCAGGTATTAGTATTAGCCAGTTTAGAATTATGCTGCTGATACTAATGGTCATCAGTGGCCTAATAATGATAATAAGAAATATCGATGTGCTGTTCTAGAGACTATTCTATGCCGTAACTATTCATAGATAATTTGTATAATTCATAATCCTTATCATGTGACAATAATAGTCAAACTACATATTTCTTTCCAAACTCAGTCAAAGCCATGTGTAAGTGCTCACCACTCATAAAAAAACGCAGAGCACCATTTGATGCCCTGCGTTTGTTAGATTGAACGGTATCTACAGAATACTGCGTCTAAATTGTAGATAGGCCGCTGTGATCGCTGCCGCATCTTCTATCTGCGGATAATGACCTAATATAGGCATATTGGTTATATCAGCATTGGGTATCAGCTGACGATAACGATCAATCATATGCTGACCTGAGATGGGATCTTTGGCACCTGCAATCAATTTCACCGGTACAGTACTGTTGATAATCGCGCCTACCCATCGCTCGCGGTACTGCTGGCGTTGGGGTATGTAATTAATCAACTTATGCATCACTGCCAATCCATCATTGTGATTTAACAGCTGCCATAGCGTGTCTATCACCTCTACTGTGGGCTGCGTGTCGGGGCCAAATATCCGCTGTAGACTGCCCGCAAATCTCTGCTTATTAATCAGCTTTGATACCAGAGTACCTAATGGCGATAGCAGTAGCTTCTGCACCAAGATAGGTTTGTGCGTTTCAGGAAACAGACCGCCGTTTAAAAAGCATACGCTAGCAATGTGTCGCTCAGCACTACCCTCAACTTGTCTGGCTAGTAACTCCTGAGTCACCGTATCACCATAGTCATGCGCTAATATATGATAATCACTGACGTCCAGTTTTTGCAAAACCGCTTGATAAATATCAGCCTGCTCACTGATTAGATAGCGCGCGTTTTTGGGTTTGTCTGACAACCCAAACCCTAGCATATCGAGGGTGATGACATAATAATGCTCGGTTAGCGCATCCCACATGCCCTCCCAGTCCCAACTGGCACTAGGATAACCATGAATCAATAGCAATGCAGGCGCACTCTTATCCCCTGCATACCGAGTAAATATTTGGTGCCCGTTAATGGATTCATATTGTCCCTGCCGTTGCCACTCATCAAGAGTTATCATTAGAGACTTACTCCTCAAATGATGGGTCGGTGCGGCGCAGTTTTCTTAGTAACGCAGGCCAAGCGATGTCACCATTCGCGCCTCGAGTCACTTGCTCTGATGCAGCTTGGATACCTGCCAATATTTGTGCTGGTATCGGCGTCAATGCACCGCCTCCGCTCTGCGCTTTTATCTGAATCTCACACGCTCTTTGCATGATATACATGTACAAGAACGCATTGGCAACCGTATCGGCACAAGTGAGCAAACCATGGTTACGCAAAATCATAAAGTGAGCATCGCCTAAATCAGCAACCAAACGAACCTTTTCTTCAGGGTTTAATGCGACGCCTTCGTAGTCGTGGTATGCCAAGTTAGATAGTGGAAATAATGATTGTTGCGAGATGGGTAGTAGGCCTTTTTCTTGTGCTGAGACGGCAACGCCATCATTGGTGTGCAGATGAATGACGCAATGCGCATCATCACGAGCCTCGTGCACAGCACTATGAATGATAAATCCAGCTGGATTAACATCAAACTCTGATGGCGCTACTTTCTCGCCTGCTTTATTGACCTTGACCAGACTAGAAGCGGTAATCTCTTCAAATAACATCCCATACGGATTGATTAAAAACTCATCCTCAGTACCTGGTACGCGCGCAGAGATATGAGTGAATACCAAATCATCCCAGCCATAAGAAGCAATCATTCGATAACAGGCGGCAAGATTTACGCGCATCTGCCACTCTTGTTCGCTCATGTTATGGTGTACACTCGAGGTTGAATCCGTTGATGTCGCGGTTTGCATAGTTGTTTGCATGGTGTATTCCTTTACTGTGTTAGATATCCTGAATGATTACTTTACACCATTTCATAAAACCAAATCTGTCAAAAACATTACACTTATGAATATCAATCATTATTTAAATAACGACCCATGGTTTAGTCAATTGCCAGCCATTGTGCAGCCGCTATTGGCAGGCGATGCGGTGTTAAAGGTATACCAAAAAGGCCAAATGATTCATGCCATCGGTGACAACGATGATGCGGCGCTACACTTTGTCGTGTCGGGTACGATTAGGGTCTGTAATGTGAGCGCTAGTGGCCATGCTATGACACTGGCGCATCTATCTAGTGGTGAGTGGTTTGGTGAAATATCTATCATAGATGACAATCCTCGCACCCATGACGCATGGACGATTAACAAAGTAACGCTCATCTCAATCCCTAGAAATCTAGTGATTCAGACAGCCCAATCGCATCCAATTTTATACAAGCACCTCGCGCTTATAACCTGCGAGCGAATCCGACGAGCATTTGACTGGATTGACGATGCTACCTCACTCAACACCTCAGCGCGACTGGCTAGCATGCTGATTGGACTGATCGATACTTATGGCAAGCAGACGGGAGATGATATCAAAATAGATCTGCGCTTATCGCAAGAAGAGCTTGGTTTTATGCTAGGCACTACCAGACAAACCATCAATAAAATCATCCAATCGTGGCAAAGGCAGAACCTTATCGATATGCACTATGGTTTTATCACCATAAGGAATAAAACTCAATTGATGGCAATGATGAATCCTGCCTAATTTAAATGTATAAAGCCATCTCAATAATCCACACAACATCTAACTTATTCTAGTTAGCATCAACCGCCTTAACATCTTCTTAACAGACCACTTGCTATGGTAAGGAATGACGTTTCCTACCATCTGTTGAGAAGTATCTGTATGTCCATACCTCAAGTCATCAAGACCAATGTGCTAAAAATCAAAGCACCCAACGCTAACGCAAAAACCAGCTACCTTAGTAAGCTCTATAATCGTGAGATAAGTCTTAGTTATCTTATTATTATCGTCGCTTTATATTTGGTAGCGACTGCAAATATTGGGTTTTTTGAGCAGGTGCTGGCGGTCTATCCATTTAGCAAAAACGTCGGCTTTATCCTGTCTATTACAGGTTTGTTATTTGGACTGATGTGGCTGGTATTGCAGCTGCTGTGCTATCGCCCAATTGCCAAACCCGTACTGGCTACGCTACTGATTATCGCTGCCATCTGTGGTTATTTTACCGATGCTTACGGGACGATATTTGACACCAACATGCTGATCAACAGTCTGGAGACCGATCAGGCAGAGGCTATGGGCTTGTTTGCCCCCAGCATGGTCATTCGACTGCTGATATTAGGCGTGTTGCCGGCATTTATCATTAGCAAGATACGGTTGAAACGCTCTACGTGGCAGCGAGGCATACTACAAAAAACAGCCACCTTGATATTGTCTGTCGCGCTAATCGCCGTTTGCATTTTGCCGTTTGGTGACCAGTACGCCAGCTTCTTCCGTCAACATAAACAAGTTCGCTCTTATGCCAACCCGATCACGCCTATTTACTCTGCGATCAAACTTGGTGAAAACTATGTCGATGAGCTACGCCGTCCTGATACTTTGACGCTGCATGCGACGGATGCAAAACGCGTGGCACCTGCTAATAGTGTGAATGGCGGCGGTAAACCTAAACTAATGGTGTTTGTGGTTGGTGAAACGGCTCGCGCAGATCACTTCGGCTTGAACGGCTATACACGCAATACCACATCCCTGCTCTCAAAGCAGTCAGACCTCTATAGCTTTCAGAACGCCGTCTCCTGCGGAACCTCTACGGCTTACTCCGTACCCTGCATGTTTAGCTATGCAAATCGAACAGACTACGATATCGATACAGCCAAGTATAATGAGAACGTACTAGATACGCTAAGCAAGCAAGGGATCAATGTCATTTGGCGCGACAATAACTCTAGCTCAAAAGGCGTGGCTGATCGCGTTACTTTTGAAAACTACAAAACAGCTGACACAAACCCCAACTGTGATGTCGAATGCCGAGATATCGGTATGCTTGACGGGTTTAATGAACTGGTTAAATCAGGCAGCTCACAGCAAGAGATGCCGAAAGACACGCTTATTCTGCTGCATCAAATGGGCAATCATGGCCCCGCCTATTACCAGCGCTATCCCAAAGCATTTGAAGAGTATAACCCTGTTTGCATGACCAATGAGCTGTCTAAATGTGATGCTCAGTCTGTGATAAATGGCTACGATAATGCGATTCGTTATACCGATTATTTTTTGAGTAATGTGATTGATACACTAAAGCCTTATGAGCAAGATTATGATGTGGTAATGGTATATATTAGTGACCATGGGGAGAGTTTGGGTGAAAATAATATCTACCTACACGGCTTGCCCTATAAGTTCGCACCAGATACCCAAAAACACGTGCCTACGATAGTTTGGTCGCCCAATAGCAATAGTATCGATACTGAAAGTCTTTCTAGTATTGTCAATCAGCCAGTGTCGCATGATTTTATTACCCCGACGTTGCTTAGCTTTTTTGGTATTACGACCGATGAAGTCAAAGGTGCAGCAACCTTTTTTAAAGTAAATAACTAAATCCGTTTCTATATTGTTTTAGGTCACCACTATTCTCTAGGTCAGCATCATGTATAAGATACTCGTTATTGAAGACAACCCCGATATCGTGGCCAATATTTATGCTTTTTTTGAGCCAAAAGGGTTTGAGTTGGACAACGCACATAATGGTTATAGCGGGCTAACACTTGCCTCAAACAATCGCTATGACGTGATACTGCTAGATGTGATGTTACCGGGTATGGATGGCACGCAGCTGTGCGAAAAACTCAGGGAAGAGTTGCATGACAAGACTCCCGTGCTAATGCTCACGGCTCGCGATACAATCTTAGATAAAGTCGCTGGGTTTGATAGCGGTGCTGATGATTATTTGGTCAAGCCGTTTTCGTTGGTTGAACTAGAGTGCCGTATCAAAGCGCTCATACGTCGCCATGAAGACGATCATTTTGCCCACAGTATTGCTGTCGGAGCGTTGTCCTTAAACAACAGTGAGCATACTATTATGCGTGAGGGACAATCACTAAAGCTTACCCCCACTGGCTTTAAAATATTGCACATCCTAATGAGTGCAGCGCCTCGCGTCGTCAGTAAAACTGAGATTGAAGAAAAAGTGTGGGGGCTAGACATACCCAGTAGTGATGCACTGCGCACCCATATGCATAGCGTACGGGCGCAGGTTGATAAGCCATTTGACACACCCATGATAGTCACAGTACCTGGCGTAGGTTACCAAGTTGTTGACCCTAACAAATCAGCAAGCGCGTAGTCATGATTGCATTATGAATTGAATAAACCTCATGTGACTTACTAACCGACTGACCATATCGTATTTATCGCTCTGTTATATATCGTCCCTTTCTATTAAGTTGTCCCACACCATGCTCAATATAGACTCGATAGCCAATAAATTCAGACTTTCTTACTTCATATTCGCGTTATTACTGTGCGCAGCTTTTGTCAGTATTTTCTTGTACGCAGAGAGCCGAATAGAGCAAGATTTGGTCAAGGCTCGCCTGTTGCAGCAGCTAGAGCTTAGTCAAGAAAAATACGGTGACCAACCTATTTATGTCGCCGAGCCAGGTATCAAGATTTATCGCTATGACAAAGCACCTGCCAGTTTACAAGCGATAGCCAATGACACGGTGCAAGAGACTTCTGTCACTGTTAATAAAGCCTCTAGAGCAGGTCATGCCAACTTGCATCTTTTCGCCTATACTCAAGATGGTCAAACCTATATTTTGACTTACCTAGAAAACACCGAAATGGTAATGGGAAATTATCCAGTCTTGGCGATATTTGAGCACCTAGAAGACATATTTGCAGATACGCTAAAAGTAGCCGTTATTTTAAGCTTACTTATCGCCGCTATCTTCTCTCAGTTGTCTTCCAAACAAATCATCAAGCCTCTATTGGATTTGAAGCGAGCCGTCGAGACCGATCATCACAACTTAAGCGACTTGACACACTTACCATCTGAGGTCGGTGTCTTGGCACGGGCTATCGATGAGAAAAACCATAAGTTAGAGCAATATCTCAAGCGCGAGCAACTGTTTACTGGTGATGTCAGCCACGAGTTACGCACACCGTTGACTATTATCATGGGAGCTTCTGAAGTGTTGGCCTCGCAATTAGACGCTGACAGCCACTTAAATGAATTTACCAACCGGATTAGTACTACTGCTAAAGAAACTTCTGAGATTATCACTGCCCTGCTTCTACTATCGCGCGCGCCTGAAAAGTTAGACGCACCGCAAACCTCTATCAACAATATCGCTTTAGCAGAAATGCAACGCCTGAAGTACTTACTGCGGTATAAATCTGTCACTTGTCAGGTAATTGCTGAGCAGGAATACAGCGCTTACGTACGCCCCGAACTCCTAAAAATGGCACTAGGCAATCTCATAAAAAATGCGTTTCAATATACTGATGATGGCGAAGTAGCCATTACTATCGATGACGAAAAAATCACGGTGACTGATACTGGCTTAGGTATTCCTGAAGCAATGATGCCTTTACTCTATGAACGGTTTGAGCGATTAGAGTCTCAGTATAAAGACGAGCAAATAGTCCTGTCGTCAGAGCATGAGACAAAACATAAGGTTGAAGGCTCAGGTCTAGGACTCAGTATCGTCCAGCGTATCATGTCGCATATGGGCTGGCAGCTCACTCACCAAGCTAATCGCTCAGGTGGTAGCACCTTTAGTATTTATTATAAATAACCTTGTGATAGTCCAAAGACATCTTCATTTCCTAATCATAATTACTGATTGGGAAACGACAAATTTAAACAACCATTACGCTTTATTCTCATCCCTCTATATCCTCTTAACGTTTTCTTAACCTCTCTCATCTTATACTCAGGCTATCTTAATTTTAATAGACCGTTAAGAATGCCCTATGAAGCAAATTACTCATACCAACCTTATAGAGCCGTCAGCCGAGCATAGTTCTGTCAATCAGACGACGCATAATAATGCACTCGCAGCTGATAGCTTTGCAAGTCATGCCAAAGGTAAAACGGGAATCCTTCGCATTATAAAAGCCACTAGTTACTCTATAGATGGCTTTAAGGCCGCATATAAATTTGAAGCGGCTTTTAGACAAGTTGTGTGGCTCAATCTTGTACTGCTCGCTGCTGTCATCGTTATGCCTTTTGCGCTTGGTATAAAAATGATGCTGGTCGTCGCTTCTTTTTTATCTTTGATTGTTGAGCTAATCAACACAGGACTCGAAGCTTGCGTTGACCATACTTCAACCGCCAAACACCCACTCGCAAAAATCGCAAAAGATGTCGGCTCTGCGGCGCAGTTCTTAGCGTTAAGTTTGTTAATGGTTTTATGGGTAATGGCATTATCTGCTCTATTTTATTAAAGTCTGCTCTATTTTATTAAAACATGGCGAGCACTCGCCTAACAGCACAATGCGTTGCTAGCGCTATCTTAGGTAAACAATAAAACAAAGGTCGTATTAAAATCCATCAACATCGCATATACGTTATTAGGTGTAGTCATGACTTCAAAAAAAAACGCAATGACTTGGGACTGGCTAAAACTACTGTGCGTCACCATCATGGCCACCTTGGTTTTTGAGCATAGCCAATTAGATGTACGCATCAGTGAGCTTTTTTACAACAATGGTCACTGGCTACTCGAAAAAGGCGCGCAGCCTTATGCATTTATTTTTTATGATTTGCCCAAAGTATTATTGATTCTATTGGCTGTCTACCTCATAGCGGTTTTAATCATCAAGTATAGACAGTCAAGGCTTAATGCTACTACCTTAAACCGTAATAAGTATAATCGTAGTAAGCTCAGTCATAATAAGCTTGAGAAATTTCTACTTCCTTTATCTATGCGCGAGATTAGCTACCTACTGATTATATTGGCGATTGTACCTGCTACTATTGCTACGCTCAAAGGCGTCACCCATGTTAGTTGCCCAAATGACTTAGCTATTTTTAATGGGGATTTACCCTACCTCAATCTTTGGCAAAACGTCGTAGCAGCAACGCCTGCCAGATGCTTTCCAGCGGCTCATGCCAGCGCAGGATTTTCTTTATATGGACTGGCTTTTTTACCGACACTAAGAAAATACCGCTACCAGATAGTCATATCAGTAACCGTTTTGGGCTGGACAATGGGGCTATATAAGATGCTGTTTGGCGATCATTTCTTTAGCCATACGTTGATCTCAATGCTGCTGTCATTAACGATAGCTTGTGCGCTCTCAGCCTTACTTTTCAAACAATCGATTAAAAATAAAGCACACAGCACCAACGATGATAAAGGGCATACTGGTCTGAGCTTGTCTAACATTGAGCACTCTACCACTTAAAGTTAGCACTTAGGTTCAGTGCTTATGCATCAGTACTTAGCTTCAATACTTAGAATTGACGTTCGGACGTGACAGAGTCGTGCGTTATCTCTTTACTAAAATAGCACTACTAAGTATTTGAAAAAACCTGTATAAATAATAAACAATCACTGGCTTATTGTTAAGCAAACGCAAGGATAGCGCTTGTGAATAAGCTCCTCTATTTCAATAGCTGGTAAAGGAATGTAGCTATGCGCTTGTTGTTTATTAGGCCAAAATCATCGCATACCTATTCTTTTCTGACCATTCCATTATTATTCGTAGGCGCTGCAAATAGCAGTCAAGCTGCCAGTTACGCTATTAATCCTGCCAGCACTCATATCCGATTTGCTATCGAACGCTTTAAGAATTCAGCCACGACTGGTGGTTTTTATAATATCAAAGGGCAATTGCAATACGATCCAAACTTAAGATCAGGTGATATCTCATTAATCATACCGATAAACTCCTTAAATACGGGCAACCCTTCTTTTAATAATAGTCTAACGGGGCCTGATTTTTTTGATATGCAGAGGTTTCCTTCAGCGCATTTTGAATCGACAAAATGGCATTTTAATCAAGATCAAAAAAGCCCGCAGGTCACTCGGGTAGATGGACAACTGACACTGCATGGCGAGACCCACCCAATTAGCCTAACCGCGACTAAGTTTGCTTGTTATCTAAACACGAGCATCAGAAAAGATGTTTGCGGTGGTGAGTTCACTACTACGATTAATCGCACAAAATGGAATATCAATAAATTTTCTTGGTTCGGACTGACCAAAAACCTTGACTTAAGTATCAAGGTCGAAGCCGCCAGACAGTAGTGCTTTTAATGTTTCGCCACTGGCTTAATAGATACTGGTAGTGATTTGCAGAAAGCTTAAAAAGGAATTAGACATGATTCATCGATATTATAAGGACATTGTGAAGCCACTTTCTGCCGTCATGCCAGTATTGTCATTTTCTTCGATAATAACACTGACATTGGGATTCAGCTTAGTGTCTACCGTCGTGATGGCAGGCACGGTCAGCCTGCCCATGGAAACCTTACCCAGTCGAATAACCCTGCCAAATGTCAGTCCAGCCAATAGTACGCTTACCAATCGCGGGGCTTATGTAGCACGCAGCGCCGACTGTGTGGCCTGCCACCGTGAAGACTATAGCGGCGGCGTACCAATTGAGACGCCCATTGGCAATATCTACTCAACCAATATCACACCGTCAACGCGCTATGGCATCGGCAACTATACTGAATCTGACTTCAAAAAGGCTTTGCAAAAAGGTCGTGCACCCAACCATCAGCTTTATCCTGCGATGCCTTACCCGTCTTATCATGGCATGACAGATGAGGATATCAGCGCCTTGTTCGCGTACTTTCAGACCGTTCCTATCGTAGACAAACCACCTGAAAAAACCACTCATTTGCCTTTCCCGTTAAATATTCGTAGCTTAATGCTGGCATGGAATGTCATCAATATACCTTCTACCGAAAACCGCTCAGGACTGACGACAACCCAGCAGCGCGGTGAATATTTGGTCAATAACTTAGAGCACTGTGGTACCTGTCATACACCGCGCAACTTAACTCAAGGCCTAGATAAAGATCGTTATTTATCCGGAGCACCACTTGGTAAATGGTTTGCACCGAATATTACGCCTGACAACGATACGGGTATCGGCCTTTGGAGCGAAATGGATATCGTAAATTATCTACGTACAGGCACTCTTGATAAGCGCGCTTACGCGGGCGGCCCGATGGCAGAAGCCGTGGCGCATAGTACACGCTACCTCACCGACGAAGACCTTATAGCGATGGCTGACTATTTAAAAGTCATTCCAGCCATTAAGACCGATGATTATTTGATACCTGTCAATGTGTCTCGTCTACCGCAACCAGTCAGCGATTCTATTACTTATGACTTACTTGAGCAAAAAGACTATCTGGCGCATGCCAAAACCAATACTGCCAGCAGTGCCAACAATAGCGGCAGCAATAATAACTTGGACAGCAATTCGCCAAAAGATTTATATCTCATCCATTGCGCCAGTTGTCATGGGGTCGATGGTTACGCCCAGCCTGATGCTCGCTATGCATCCATCGTTGGTTTGAGTAGTATTCGCCGCGTAAAACCTGATGCACTAATTGGCGTCATTGCATTTGGGGCAAAAGGTGCCTTTAATACAGCACCAAAAATGCCCGGCTTCTCAAAAGATTTAAGCCCTACACAGATTGCGAGCATTACTAACTATGTGCGCGTCACCTTTGGTGGTCTACCAAATAGCGATGTGAGTGCGGTGGATGTCACACGTGTGATAAAAGAAAAAAGCTAACCATAAGACTAACTATAAAAAATGCGCTCTAATCTTCGCCTTTTATCATATGGCAAATACTAGCACGATAAGGATAGTTCTATGAATGACCTGCTCCAATCTCCCACACGGCGGCAACTGCTCTCAATGATAGGCAAGACGGCAGGCGCGACCGCGATGTATCAAGCGATGACTACGTTAGGGCTTGCTTCTGAGTCGAGCTTTAAAGAAGAGATGAATCTTAAAGGCGCACCGGCTGACGCTAGTATCGTGATATTGGGTGCAGGGTTGGGCGGTCTGACTGCCGCCTATGAGCTACGCAAAGCAGGCTACAAAGTGACCGTGCTTGAGTACCAAAACCGTGGCGGTGGCCGCAGCTGGACACTGAACAGTGGTGACAAGTATACAGAGCTGGGCGGTGCTGAGGTCACTTGCGACTTCGAAAAAGGCAATTACTTCAATGGCGGACCATGGCGACTGCCCATCCACCACTACGCGGTCTTTCATTACTGCAAAAAGTTCGGTGTGGCATTGCAGCCTTTTATCCAGACCAATGATCGCGCTTATCTGCATCGTACCAATCACTTCGATGGTGCGCCGCAGCGCTTGGGCGAAGTACAAAGCGATATTCGCGGTTATGTATCAGAGTTATTGTCCAAAGCCGTCAACAAAGGCAGTCTCGATAGTACGGTCAATAAAGAGGACAAAGAAAAATTACTCGAAGGTCTCAAGGGCTGGGGCGTGCTAGATAACAACTATCGCTATATCAAAAGTCATGAAACAGGTAAGCATCGTGGCTATAGCGTATATCCTGGTGGTGGTCTGATGCCTGATGCTAAGCCATCAGCCCCCATACCGATGGACAAATTATTAGACTCAGGTATGTGGTCGGATATTTATAGCAACTATACCGTGCATGTACATCAACCAGCAATGTTTCAGCCGGTTGGCGGTATGGGGAAAATTGGTGACGCATTCACGCGCGAGTGCCGTGATATGATCACTTTCAATGCCAAAGTCACCAAAATCAATCAAGACGAGACGGGTGTTACCATTGACTATGTCGATAGCAGCAGCCCTGATAGTGCTGCCAAAACCGTGCGCGCGGATTGGTGCATTTGTACCATTCCTCTGTCAATATTGACGCAAATCGACATCAACGTTTCCGCTCCGATGAAGCAAGCGATGGCAGCCGTCCCTTATGAGAGCTCTTATAAAGTGGGCTTGGAATTCAATCGGCGATTTTGGGAAGAGGATGAATGGATCTATGGCGGCATCAGCTATACCGACATGCCCATCTCACAAATCTCCTACCCGTCACAAGACATGTTTACCACAGGCACAGGCGTGCTACTGGGTGCCTATGGATTTGGGGAAGCTTCCTATAAATTTAACTCGTTGACACCCAAAGAGCGTATCAGCGCAGCTCTCGCCTACGGCAAAAGAATCCATCCGCAATATACCAAAGAGTTCCGCACTGGCACCTCAGTCGCATGGCACCGTATCCCTTGGTCGCTTGGCTGCTATGGTATTTGGAGCGAGTCCAGTCGTGAGCAGTATTACGACACACTTTGCGAGATTGACCATCGTATCGTACTGGCAGGTGAGCACTGCTCACATATTCCTGCGTGGCAAGAGGGTGCGATACTATCTGGTATGGATGCTGCCAAACGCTTGCATCAAAAGGCCAAAAAACTTGGATAGCCAGTTTTTGAATAATGAGCTTTGAATAATAACTCTGCCGTTCAAGCAAGGATGATAATAATGAAAGTAAGGACATTAGGCATATCGCGGGAAGCCATAAACATCGTGACAGCAAATTCAATCAAACCATTTAGGCCACTCAACTCAAACAAAGCAATGATAGCCGTGGTTATTGGCGGGTCAGTATTATTCTCAGGCTGTAGTCAATATAAAGCGGAGAGCGCAGCCACTATCGCAAGCCCACAAACAGCGCCCATGATGTCTGACAACCGATTTGACAATCAAGCCAGTCGCAATCAGTGTGCATGGGGCGGTGTCTATATGTCAAAAGAAGCTTTGGCGAAGACTGTCACTAACATCGTCGATGTAGAGTCAATACCAAAAATGCTCGATGACGCCAGCTTGCAGAAATGGCTCATCAAGTTTGAAGGAAGCATGCAAGGCAAGACAGGATTCTTTACCACTAATGGCAAAAAGCTCTACGATGATTCTTGTGCAGGTTGTCATATTCAAAAAGGTGAAGGCGCACAAGGCGCAGGCTACTATCCACCGCTTGCCAACAACAGCAAGATGCAATCAAAGTATTATATTATTAGTGTCGTTATCAATGGCCTGCGCGGTATGCCCTCTTTTCATCGTATGATGAATGACGAACAAATAGCAGCTGTCACACAATACGTGCATAGCGATCTAAATAGCTTCACTGATACAGTGACGACTGCTAATGTCGCACAGCTACGCCATGACTTCCCACCAGGGTCAGATCCTAGTGAGTGAGTTTACAAGAATCGCTATTAATAGAGTCAATATAACCTTATATATCAAAATAGAACTAGAAAAAGCCATACTGTGAATACAAAAAAACGCCACTAGATTGAATCCAGTGGCGTTTTGTAAAAAATCAAAATCTGTACTAGGTAAATAAGCCTATAGAATAGTAGTATTCACATCAGTCTGAATCAACAGATCATGGTTACCATTGGTATCAGAGAAGCTATACACATTATAGTTGATACCGTCTTGAGTGGTAGTACCGCTATTTGTCCAACCTGTCGCAGTAAGACTCACGCTATCATCACTGTCACCATTGATAATTAGGTCCTTATCGGTCATGACCGTATCATTGATGATATCAAGCACATCACTGGTCGACAGATTGGTAAGTGACTGAGCACCATTACCCGTCATATCGATAACCTCAATACTTTCAAACTTAGATGAATCGAAAGTGCCAAAGTTAATTGTGGTATTTTCTTCATTAATGAGTAACGTATCAATACCGTCACCACCATTGATAACTAAGTCAGCAGCATCAAATACTATCGTGTCATTACCCGTTCCACCATTTAACGTATCGGCACCAGCACCACCATCTATCGTGTCGTCATCGGCTCCACCACTAAGTATATCATTGCCTGATCCACCGCTAAGGATGTCATCGCCCGTACCACCGTTAATGGTATCGTTACCGGCATTGCCAGTTAAAACATCATCGCCAGCATCGCCATTCAGGGTATCGTTACCGCTACCACCGATAAAGGTGTCATTACCGTCGCCACCAGAGTATTTGAGTGCCGCGGTTTGATTGACTGAAATCAAGACATCATCTTCAGGTGTTCCTGCGAAAACCAATGTCGAACCAACGTTAACAGGTAGAGCTGCTGCTGCAGTGGTCAAGTTGTCGCCATTTGCCGCTTCAACTGTTTGTAGGCTGATCTGTAGTGTACCTATATATGGTACGGCTGATTTTACAAGCAACTCGTTCAGCTGATCTGGTGTGACGCCTATAATGGTATAAGTACCAGTGCCAGTAACCTCATCAAAATCAAACGTAACATTGTTTATAGCAGTGCCACTTTTGGTTTTCACATCGAGCACATTACCATACAGGTTAGTGCCCGTCAGTATCACATTAACCGTTTCACTGCCATCAATATCGACCATAGCCGCGTTTAAGTTAAGGGCTGTCCACTTGCCTTGAGAGCCAATCACAGGGCTAGGACTGAACTCAATAGCATCAGCAACTGGCGTCACATCAAGCGTCACATCAAGCGGAGAACTCACTACACCGCTATCACTAATCACGCTCATCTCAATACCCGTGACGACACCGCTTTCATTTTCTGGCGCTGCAATAAAGATATTATCGACGCCAGCTTGCAGTTTAGTTGCATCGATTGACCATGAATTATTGTTAGCATTAATTGCTGACACACCATTGTTGCTAGCTAAAACTAGGTCTCCTGACGCATTGGCATAATACACCAAGTAGCCATTAGGGACTTCATCCAGAGTAATGGCTGCCGCCGTATCGTTTTCATCTACTTGGTCTATCTGATAAGGTATAGCTATTAAGGTATCTTCATCACCTGTAGCAGTCACTGTTAATGGTTCATTGTCTCCATCATTATTATTGCTCCCGATGATACTGAGTGCATCTGGCTGCGCTGTAACGTTGACATCATAACTATGCTGATACGGGATGATAGCACCATCAGCCATTCCAGAAACATTGGTCACTTCTTTGTGATCCGCATTTACAGTGATGGTGGCACTACCATCAGCATTCGCAGCAGGGGTATATTGAACAGTGACGCTATCAGGAGGATTAACTAAGTCTCCTGCGCCATTGTTTAGATCGATTATATAATCACCGTTATTATCTGGTGTCAACATTGTACCATTATATTCTAATGTGCCAACGCCGCCTGATCCTGTCGTTAATCCTGTTTCATCAATCTTAATATACAACTTACCATCAACTAATGACACATAGTCACCGTCTGCACTGTTGGTGAGATCAATGACAATATCCACTGCTATATCTTCATCGGTTGAAACGACTGAAACCTGACCATCGTTATCAAAGGCATCACTGACGGGTTTGATTTCAACTTTAACATCCTCAATTTTGAGATTGTCATCTAAACCTTGATCATTCAAGGCCGTAAATTCAACATTGAAGACAAGCTCTTGACCGTCTTCATTGGTGCTAAAGTCAGCAGGCGGTGTCAGTGTTACTGCTGCTAGTGCCTCGTTAGGCGTTAAGCCAGCGCTCGCCTCTACACTGATAATCCATTGGTCTGCAATTTTCTGCACCTGCACGTCTGGATTGCTACTGGTCAATACCGTATCGTTTGGTAGGTCAGTCAATGTGAAGCTATAAGCACTCACTGCACTTGCAGGGTCGGAGTTTAACGTCGCATTGATTAAAGTAGACAGTACAATAGGCGCATCTTCTGGCTGAGGTGCCGAAGTGACTGTCAGCGTATTGATCAAGTCTGGATCTTCAGGGTCTATACCAGTACCTATTCTTGCTAGCGTAAGTTTAAATATTTGGCTATCACGTGCTTCACTACCGTCAATACCCTGCCCGTTAATATCTTGGTTAAAACCAACCACCGTGATGTCATAGGTGTTTGGAGTTATATTAACTATATTAGTATCTCTGATGAATACCAACTCATACTCTGGTGCTGGTGCTACACCCGTTATCGCAGTATCTGGGACATCTACATACCAAGTATTACCAGCCAATATACCGCCTTCTACTCGAATACCGGCCGGCACGTTGCTGATTTCTAGACGGGTAAAGCTTTCTGAGCCATCTTGATCAGGCGAGGTTAATGAAACTTTGACCGAGGCTGTGTCATTTGAGCCACCATTATCAATAGTGTTATTAGGAGCCGTGTCTCCTGTCAATGTTATAGGCGTCAATGTTAGAGTCGGTTGGTCAGTAACAGCTTGGAAAGTAACATTTACCTGATTGCCAGTAATGACTGATGACTTTGTGGTGACGGTTGAACCATCTGGCAATGTGGTCGTGTCAGTATATGTGTAACCAAAAGGTATGTTGACATTGCTGTCGCTATGACGCTTATCATCATCATACATAATTTCAATAACTTGACCCGCTGTATAGGTGTATGTGGCGTTCGCTGCTAGTATGACGTCAGAACCATCCACACGTAATGCCACGTCTCTACTGATTAAATCATTAGCATTTAAAATGATGGTTTCTAATGACTCAGAGCCCGTTGCTTTGTTGATTGGGGTTGTTGCATCTATTATGTCATTACTGCTAAAAGCAGCTTTAAAGTTTATCGTTGCCCACACATCCTCTGTCGCCAGCACTTGTGGGTTAACCTCTACACTATCAGCAGCATCAGGTGTTATTAGAACAGATACATTTTGGGTACCATGAGTGACACTGTCACCAGAGATGGTTTCGGTCGTGGTTCCGGTGATAGTAAGTTTAACCTCACCAGCAAAATGTTCAGGGGTAACCAATTGTGCGCTTTCACCTTTTAAAGCGGCTAAAGATACGGACCAACTGCGTGTGAGACCGCTACCACCTAAGAACACGGCTCCCGTAATATCAAACCCTATTGGCAAACCGGTCACTTTATAAGTGACTTGTTCGGCAGTAGGTACATCAACATCATAAGCGGTAATGTTGGCCGTGTCAGAGAAGAACTTTGATAACGCGATATTACCAGCATCTTCAGCACCTACATAAGTGTAATCCTTAGTGGTTGCTTGGCCATCAGCAGTTACTACTGCAGCTGTTTCAGTGGCTAAGGTATCATTTAATATAAGATCCGCCTTGCCAATAACAGTAACAGGCAAATTAAGTATGGCGCTAGATGCACTGATATCACCATCACTCTCTTCACTCACTGCAGACACTTTCAAATTGACCGTACCACTGTAGTTTTCAGGCGGTACAAAGTATAAATTGGTCACATCATTGGTATAATCTGATATTGTCACCGTGCCACTACTGGTATTTAATTCAGTAATGGTGCCATTGTCATCGACATATAGCTTTGCGCCTACTGGAATATCTGCAATGGTCACGTTGTAAACCTCAGATCCATCATCATCACGTGAGCTTGGGCGAATTTGTAGCGCAATACCATTCGTTGGATTAACGACAGCAGTCGATGACCCGTCACGCATATTACCACCAGCGAGTGCTTGATCTTCATTACCGTAAGCTGGGTCGACGCCTAATGAGACATTATCAGCCACACCTACCACTTTAAAGGTCAGATAGCTCTCACCACTGATGGCCTCGACCTCAAGGCCGGTATCTTCATCATAATCTATGGTTTTGGCTTCTACTTTGACCGCTGTCTCGGTATCAGCAGCAAGGTTTAAAATATTGAAAAGGTTGAAGTCGCTATAGTCTTCTGGCGAGATGACCATCACACTATTAAGATAGACGGCTGGAATATCAACACCAGTGCCACTATCGGTAAGAGTAATAGTGTTAGTACCATCACTATAAGTAAAGACCGCGCCTCCGACTGCTTCAAAGCCGCTAGTATTTTTATAACCAAACGTTAGGTGAGCGTAAGTCTGCTCAGAATCCTGAGGATTATTCGTATGACTTTCTTGTCCAAAGTCGACCGTATCGTCTTGGTTTTCCCAATCATCACGCAATCTAAATGCACCATCAACACCAAGGCTAAAGGCAATTTCTTCTTGTGCAACATTCGTGTATGTATGGTCTGAATTGATGATTAGGTCATCTGTACCATCACCATCAATATCTTCACCAACTTTTTCAGCCACTGGAGTAACGACGACAGTGAGAGTTAACGCAGTCGTCGCAACAGCAGGAGTAATACCGCCGTCATCATCAAAATCTGCACTTATCAAGATGAAGTTAATATCAGTATCTGTTGAAGACTGAGCAAGTGGCGTGATTAAAAACCCACTTAGATCAGGTGAGTTAGTCATATCAATAGTAATGGTATTACCAACTGCTGTGGCTATGCCATCGGTATCGTTATATGACCAATTTTCTGGCAAGGTAAACTCAATGCTAGTAAGTCTTTCTGGAGAAATTGAAGCGCCAGACTGATTATCACCAACTCGGAAATTAAACTCGGCAAGTGAAAAAGCAGTATCTTCAGTAGTACTAACATTATCTGCTGCCACTACGCCAGCAACAGGCGTCACGGTCATATCTACCGTCACCGTACTAATCAGTTCAACCGTTTTGTTTCTTGGGGTCGAGTCAGTATCATGGTCTTGGGTGTATAGAGATACCTCGATATTCTTCATATCGAGTGAATTATAGATGGCTGATTTGATACTGATCTTCGGCTCTGAGCCGCTACTCACAGCCAAAGTGGTCGATGCAGGTGAAGCGGCATTCACACCAATTAATACCTGACCACTACTGTTAGCAGTGTATTCAGTGACTGTGTTACTGCCCGCAGGTGTGAATGATATGACCGCATCTGGCTGTAAGCCACTAATAACAAACCCGTAAGTCTCACGATTATTGCCGCCGCCTACCAAATCACCGAATGCAGTGGTAATTGGCAAAGCAACAGACTCGCCTTCTTGGGCACTAACAGTATAAGTACTACCAGACACAACTCCTGTATCACCTACCACTGTAGTATAGCCAAAGGTACTGACGTCATCGCCAGCAGCATTTTTGCTGGTGCTGTCGGTCACTGCTTGCACGTCAATTTTTATCGTTGTGCTAGACGCAGCGCCTGCCACCCCTGAAACGATAGCACCTGTGCTATCGACTTCATACTCTGTCACTGCCATGCCAATAGTGATATTGGCGGCACTATCTTCAGGTGGTGTTAGTTCGATCGCTTCAAATTCAGCCCTTGTCATGGTGATAGTCGACGCATCTTGGCCTAGTGGGTTATTAACAGTGGGGCCGTCACTCAATAAAATCGTAATCGTTTGATTGGCAGTGGTCGTCGTAATATTGCCGCTACCATAATCTAACGTGACACCTCTAGGTATACCAGTTAGGGTAATTAAGCCGATACGTTCAGGGCTGTCATCTGTATTTGCCGTGAGATCATTGGCATCGTTAATGATAGGTGCTTTTAGCCCTAGTACCACAGCGGTGTCTTCGTTCGTTGTCACTGATACGGCTGATAAAGTGGGCACATCTGAGACTGGCGTCACAGTAATATCAAGCGTCTCAGAGCCTGATGATCTATTGATATCGCCCACTGGCAAACCGTTCGATACATTAGCCGTAATGGTAGGGATAGTGCCACTATAATTGGCAGTTGGGGTAAAGATATAGCTGCCGTCACTATTCATAGTGACTTGCCCCACTATATTTCCATCTATAGTCACAGGCATTGCGGTATTAGTACCTGCCGTTACAGGTACTACCGTGCCATTAACCTCATAACTCTCTATCGTCAGCATCTCTCCAATATCAGGATCATCATTATCATTGGTAAAGATATTGCCAGTGAGTGTGCCGTCTTCGAGCATTGTCTCACTATCATTAACAAGGTCAATGCCATCGTTTGTACCTGTAATCGTGACTTGGATATAACGAATAGCACTGGTGCTCAGTTGATTGCCATTAGCGGCAGTCGTGACCCCTTCGTTATCATTGACTTGTACGGCATAGCGAATCGTTACCGTCTCACCAGGCGGAATAAAATCAAGGGCAGTAGAAGAAGCATTGATATTCCAACTCGCCTCATTAGTAGACGTTGATGGTTGATTCACGCTAAATATATTTTCTAGTGCCGCTTGTTGGTCTGCTGTTAATGACGTCAATGCGGTATTCGAACCAAAGGTAAAGATGTTTTGGTTCGTTAGATAACTGAGCGTTAACTCATTGCTGGTGTCCACATCAGTAAAGTTGATGGTACCTGTTTGCGTAATGACAGAGGCATCTGTTTGCTCTGTGATTTGTCTGCTGTCTATGACACCATTTACGCTGGCACCATTGGTGATTTTTGGCTGGTCATTGGTACCCGTAATAGTGATGGTTAGCGTTGAATTGGCTGTTTCACCATCTTGATCTTTAAAACTATAGGTAAACGTCTCCGTCAACGTCTCACCTATTGCCAGTGCTTGTACGTCCGTATTGCCGTTACTAAGCGCGTAGTTATAAGTACCGTCTGGGTTTTTAGTGATACTACCATAGCTTGCAAACTCTGTACCCCAAGTGAAGCTTTGAGTCGGTGTGTTGCCCAAATTATCATTGGTCAAAACGTTACCAGAATTTGAACCGATGCTTACATCTTCGGTTAGCGTGAGCGTGTCTGCTACTGCTACTGGCACGATGTTGTCATTTACTCCGCCTGGGGTCGTACCATCAGTCGTACCATCATCATAGATCGTGGTGTTTACAGTATTGTTTACAGGATCAATAATCACATTGCCTGTCGATACTGGTGCAATACTCGAAATGCTGACAGTAAAGTTCTCAGGACCTTCAAAATTTGTATCATCAACTAATGGTACAGTAATATTGACTGATGTTTGGCCGGCTGGAATAGTGACCACTTGGGTAACAGGAGCGATGTAATCTGTACCATTACCAGTTGCAGAGCCTGCAACAATACTGACGACCACACTGGTATCAAGGGCGCTTGGATTACTTAAGCTGACCGTATAGGTAGCCGTGTTTGCCGACCCATTGGCGGCAGTTTCACTCAGGTTTTCTGTACCTGTGATGCTGACCAATGGTTTGTCACCATCGGTGGTGCTGCCATCATTAGGATTACCATTATCTTCATCAAGCACGGTACCTGTGGCACTGGCATTACTGCCAACAGTGGCATTGGACGCATTGCTGATCGTAAGTACGATATTTTCTGATTGCTCAAAAATATTGTCATCAATCACAGTGACTGTAATAGCAGGGGCGCTCGTGCTACCTGCTGGTATCTTGACACTATCGCCATTCGTGAGAAAGTTTTGAATATCGGTAGTATTATTCAGAGTGATGACGGCACCAGTGGCATCTGTATAGCTGATGCTAGCAATATCAGTAGCGATTAGGGTGCTGTTGCCTAAGCTGACCTTAACAGTGGTATCAAAATTACTGAGGTTATTCTGAGCCACAGTAAATACTAAGGTATTGTCTACCCCCTCAACCGCTTGAGCATCAGTTGCGGTAATGCCAACCACCGGCTTGTCGCCATCGACTTCGTCAGTGACATCATCTGGATTGTTCGGGTTGTTGGTATTGACGCGCTGGTCTTCATCAAGGATGACGCCGGTGGCACTGCCTGTGCCAATGGTCGCAGCCGTTGGGCTGCTTGTCGGTATGGCAATATTAAGAACCAAGTCTTCTGAGCGCTCATACACCACATCATCAATGACGGTGACCGTAATGGCAGGCGCACTCGTGCTGCCTGCAGGTATGGTAATGGTTGCGCCGCTATCAAGGAAGGCTTGGATGTCAGTCAGGTTATCCAACGTGACCACCACCCCGGCAGCATTGGTATAGCTGATGCTCGCAATGTCCGCCGCTTCAACGGTGTTGGTATTACCCAAGCTCACGTTAACGGTGGTATCAAGGTTGCTTAGGTTGGTCTGGGTCACGCTAA
>NZ_JASDCR010000031.1:0-15892 GCF_030407795.1 Psychrobacter sp. APC 3279
CTATCTTTTTAACAGCTTCAGCTTTGAATGCTGCACTATAGGTTCTGATTTTCTTAGTCATGATAAACTCCTCATTGAGTCGTTAGTTTACCAAGTTTGGTTCTACAGTTTTTTCAGCATAGCTCAACCATGCCAGCGATGAACAAACCTACTAAATGCCAAGTTGGAATGGTTTGCAATAAATCTAAAACAAAGAGCACTATAAAATCCTATTTCATAAGTGACATCAAGTAGTGATGTTTTGCTAATTTTGGACAGCTGACAAAAGAGTTAGGAGTATTAAATAACTGTTGCAAGCAGGGTGAAAGTATCTCTAAAAAAACGGTGGCCATACATAGAGTATAACCACCGCCGGAGAGACATTTAGAGACGAACTAGCAAGAACTTATGCAGCAGTCTTTTTAAAACGCCTACGATACATTTTACGAATGATTGGCATGAATATCATGACAACTACCAGACCCCATAGTGACACAGTGATTGGGCTACTCCATAGAATAGACATCTCACCTTGAGAAATAGACAAGGCACGTCTGAGGTTAGACTCCATTAGCTCTCCTAGTACATAACCTAGAATAAGGGCTGATAGAGGGAAATGTAGCTTACGTAAGAAGTAACCAAATATCCCAAGTCCTACCATGAATACCATATCAAAGGTCGTGCTGTTGATAGAGTAAACACCAACGAAACTAATAGCAGCAATGGATGGTATCAAGATATAGTTTGGTACATTAAGTAGCTTAGAAAATACACCAACCAAAGGAATATTCATTACTAACAAGATGACGTTACAGATGAATAATGAAGCGATAAGACCCCAAACGATGTCTGGCTGTTCGGTAAATAGCTGTGGACCTGGCGTGATATTATATAAAGTCAACGCACCCATCATGACCGCTGTCGTACCAGAACCAGGAACACCCAAAGTCAACATCGGTACAAATGAACCACATGCTGATGCGTTGTTAGCCGCCTCTGGAGATGCTAAACCACGAAGATCGCCTTCACCAAATTTGCCACTGTCGCCAGCAATTTTGCGTTCACTAGCATAGGTCATCGCACTCGCGATAGTCGCACCTGCGCCAGGCAAAATACCAACGAAAAAGCCCATTATGCCACTACGCACCATGGCGCCAATGGTAAAGAGAAATTCTTTTAGGTTGAATAAGCTACGCTTACCTTGTGCGATAATTTTCCCACCAGTACTGGTTCTTTCGAGCAAAATCAAGATTTCACTGACACTGAAAAATCCAATAACGATCGTTGTGAACTGAATACCATCAGATAAGTTGACTGAATCAAAGGTATAGCGATAGATACCTGTGACCGCATCGACACCAACAGTAGCTAGACCCAAGCCGATTAACGCTGACACTGCTGTCTTGATAGGTTGATCACCAACCAAACCACTCAAACAGCAAATCGCGAATACCATTAATACGAAGTATTCAGCAGGTCCAAACGACACTGCCCATTTGGCCAATAGAGGGGCAAACAACACCACACCAATGGTTGCAATCGTAGAACCAATAAACGAGGCAACCGCAGAGATGGATAAGGCGATGCCGGCTTTTCCTTGAACCGCTAGCGGGTTACCATCCAATGAGGTCATAACCGCTGCAGCAGATCCCGGCACGTTAAGTAGAATGGCAGAAATACGACCGCCATATTCACAACCAAGATAAACAGCCGCCAGCAAGATAAGTGCACTCTCGGGTGGTAGACCAAGGGCAAAGGCAAAAGGCAATAGAATTGCCACACCATTAATAGGGCCAAGGCCAGGCAACATGCCTACAACTGTACCAATAAAAGCGCCAATGAGTGCAATCAGTAAGTTTTTAGGCAACATCGCTACGCCAAAACCTTGCATTAAAAAGTCAAAAGTTTCCATAATAGCTATCCCATTATTCCTGATAATATTCCAAGTGGCAGAATCACATCCAAAGCCATGTCAAATAAGACATACAGGGCGATACTGATCACAACTGAAAAGATAAGGCTTTTAATAGGATTTCCGGCAAATAGTAAACCAACCGCAAAACACATCAGTGTGGTAGCAAGCACAAAACCTAAAGGCTCAAAAATTAAGCTATAAATCAGTAATGCGCTGACACACAGCACAAGATTTCTAAGCACGACGTTGTTATAGCCCAAATCGATGACTTTCGTAAATCGTGCTGGACGAAAGGCAATCACCAAGGTCAAAAGCGCCGTAAGTGAGAAAATCAAAATAGGATAGGGTCTAGGGCCGATAGGATCATAGGCAATAGGAGCAACGTAACCAATAGCTAAATAGACCAAAAATAAGCTAAACAGCCCCATTAATCCAGAAAACGCACGTTCCATTGTCATAGAAGTATTCCTTAAATTCCAAAATAAGAAGGTTGAGAGATGTCTCATCTGTCAACCTTCGATAAATACTGTAAAAATCAGTATTCAATCATTAAGGGGATATGATCTGAGTAATGCTACTTAGCTGCAGCATCAACAAGACCGTACTCAGCAGACAATTCACGTAGCTCATCTGTACGTTTATAAACGTATGCTTCTAGCTCATCACCAGTCATAGAGAATGGTAGTAGCTCTTGCTGCTCGCGTAATTCAGCGAATTTTGGATCCGCAAGCATGTTATCAAAGCTTGCTTTCCACCAGTCATAAGCGGCAGGACTGACATCTGGACCCATGTAATAACCACGCATGACAGGCCAAGTAACGTCATAGCCTTGCTCTACAGCAGTAGGAATATCGGCCATAGTGCCGCCCAATCTTTCATCTGCGAATACAGCCAATACACGCAATTTGCCAGCAGTAGCTTGTGGCATGATTTCAGCAATACCAGCACTCACGACAGTCACATGGTTACCCATGACCGCTGTAATAGCCTCACCGCCACCTTCCATCGCAACATAAGTCATATCGCTAGGATTGACACCAACCGCTTTAGCTAAAATAGCTGTTTGCATCCAGTCCTGACCACCAACACTACCACCAGCGGCGAAACTGATTGCTTTTGGATTTGACTTAAGCTCAGCAACCAATCCTGCCAAATCTTTGATAGGTGAGTCTGCATTGACAGCGATAGCACCATAATCAGTACCAACGGCTGCTAGCCATTTCACGTCTTTTTCGGTGAATTTACCAAATTTACCTTGCGACAGATTTAGGATAGAGCCAGTAGAGAAAGCAATGATTGCATCGTTATTAGCACGATCATTGGCAACAATTTTGTTATAAGCAACAGCACCTACGCCGCCTGGCATATAAGTGACTCGCATCGGATCTTCTAATAGGCCGGTATCTCTTAGGCCAGCTTGAGCAAGTTTACAAGTCAAGTCAAAGCCACCGCCTGGTTTTGCTGGGGCGATACATTCTGGACGTGAAGGGGCGTCATAACTGGCATCAGATACTGTCGTATCAGATTTATTACATGCGGTAAGGGTAAGTACAGAAAGGCCAAGAGCCAAATAGGATAGTTTGTTCACACGACACTCCTTGTGTGTATTTTTAATGAATAGCTCAATAGAATTCTGAGCAAAATAATAAAGTGATGACAGATGAAGTTCAGATCATCCTGACAATAACTACTAAACTTCATAAAAGTAGAGTTTTTAGCGTTTTGCAAAAGTAACAGAATAATATAGAAATAACAAGAAACATATGTATGTATATATGAATTTTATTTTAAGGTACTATCACAATGACTGATACAAAATTACTTATCGTCTTAATATCAAGGGAAAGAAAAGACAGAAAAACCTTCCGAATACAAGATGATGGTGTCGATAAAAACTAATGAATACAATGCCTTATAGGTATTGATAACCATGAGAGCGATGTTAAAAATGTGCTAGGGCATGTTTTTTTGGATAAGGAAAAGAGCTAACTTGGTAGATGAAGTTAGTGAGATGAGACAAAGCGTCATGACGGGCAATTCATTAGGTATTTAAAAATTTTGGTTGTATATGTCAGTCAAAAGACAGCTGCATCAAAACTGTCTTTTGGAAGGGATTTGCTTAAGGGTAGAGCGTGTTCCCATTCTCAACATAGGAACACATACTAGCTAAAAAAGCAGCTGGATAATGAAAATGGCTAATATACCAATACCAATATCTAAGGGTACCGCTTTAAATAGTAGCGCATTAAACAGCTTGTTTTTTTCTATAACTACTTGAGAAGCGCCCAACATTAGACTACCTCCTGATGAGAAAGGAGAGAGGGATGAGCTTTGTGCTCCCACCACAATACAGGTAAATAACAATAGAGGGTTAAGTCCAGAGGCGACGGCTAAAGGCAGCACCATAGGAAATAGAGTAGGAGCGACCACGCCAAGTGTACTAGCAAAGATTGACATGATTGCGCTAATAACGAAGACCAAAATTGGTATCATCCAGATAGGAACGTTGGTACTTAGCCATTCTGTTAGCTCGTAAATAACACCGATCTCGACGCCAAGGCCGATCAGCATACCGACCCCACAAATCATAATAAGTGTATTCCAGGGGATTAAGGCAATTACTGTTTTTTCGTCACCTAATTTCAGTAATAAACTGATTAAGGCAAAAATAATGGCGATAAAACCAATGTCAATCCGAGCGTTTAAAAACTGAATTGCTTCTATGTTAGGCATTAGGAGATTTAAGATGGGTACAATAAGCACGATAGCCATCATGATAAAAATCAGCATAATAGATTGTTTTTGCTTATTATCGAAAGGCTCTGGTACTATCGTTTGAATCGCAATTTTGCTATTTTTAGCATTAAAAAAGCAATATATACCTAGGACGATCACTGGCATGAGAAAGGTAACCGCAAAGACACCTAAAACATAAGTAAAGGTATTATCATTTGCGACGCCAGCCCCGCGCATCAGCTCTCGAAAGATAACCCCACTTTGTGAGGTGATAAAATTAGCACCAGCCAATGCACCATAGTTAACAGATAAGGTAGCAATGACAAGATTCAAATTAGTACGTTTAGACAATAACAAAATCATAGGTGCCATCGTGGCTAAGACGGTGTAATAACCAGCCCCTAAGCCAGCAACGATGGTAGCAGCAAAGAAAATAACCAACGGTAAAAACTCGGGAAAATGACGACATCTATAGATCAAATGATTCGATAGTTTTTCTAAAGCGCCATTCGCTAAAGGAAAATTATAGAAGAGAGTAACGGCAAAAATAACAAAGAAAATTTTGAGAGGCCATAGCTCAACAATTTCATAAGCGCTCATTCCCATACCGAAACAGCCGATGAGGTATGAAAATGCAATAGCAAATAGACCAATATTGATCTTGGTGGTATAGCCCAAAATAATACATATTACTATTGCGGCTAGAATATAAAGAGTCATTACTGTCCCTTGAGCTTAACTACATGAATTCTATAGAGAACTGTATTGACTTCTATAGGTAAAGAGCATTACGAGAATATTGACAAACAACTTTCTAGATTACAGAATCGTATAAGCCTGAAATGCACGTATAAATAAGTGGAATAATAGCAAAAAAAGTAATATGAATTAGATAAGATTGCCCACAAAGTGCCAGACAGTCGTTAGTATTGCAATGATATATAAGGTTTTCTTAGCGCTTAAGATAGAGTACTCCGTTATATTCCAATCTCTAAAATGATAACAATGCTTAAAGACAGTAAAACAATTCATAAACCCCTTAAATTGTGGTGAAATAATGCTAAAAAACTTAGAAAAATTTAAAATACCACGGTATGAGCAAGTGCGATGGCACATTTTGACTTTATTGACAGAAAGTAAATGGGATGAAAACACACCTTTACCGACTGAGCAGGAGTTTGCAGACAAGTATCAAGTATCAGTCGGAACCGTTCGGAAAGCGGTTGAAAAGCTGGTCGACGATGGCGTATTAACCAAGTATCAAGGCAGAGGTACCTTTCTAAAGCGTCCAGACTTTGAAAGCTCATTATTACGGTTTTTTAAATTTCGTGATAAAGATGCTTGCTATGCGACACCGACAGGCGTGGTCAAAAAGGTCATGGTAATAGAGGGTATTGAAGAGATTAACAAAAAGCTAGATATTGGTAAGAATAAAGCGCTTATTTATATAGAACGTGTGCGCATTATTGAAGGCAAAGTTTCGCTCAGTGAAAAAATCTGGCTACCTAAGAGTCGTTATCAAGCCTTTGTAAATCTAGAGCCTGAAGATTTTGAGAATTTGCTATATCCGTTTTATTACACAAAGTGTGGCCAGTTTGTCTCATCTGCCGTAGAGACACTATTTTTTGTAGCCAATCACGTAGACCCTTATTTAGATAATAATGAGCAAGAAAACCTAGTGAAGGTATGCCGTATTGCTAAGAGTTTAGAAGGTGATCCTATCGAATATAGAGAGTCATATGGAATGGCGGAGAAGTTCAGCTATGAAGTTAATATTATTTAATAAATAGTAAGTCGTTTAATTAAGGCTATCAGGATACTCTTTAGGTGGTTTGCTGGGTAAGTATAAAATAAGAAGTAATACGTTATGGTAAATAGGTTTATTTAACTCTATCATTAAATTACGAGCACGCACAATACCAATACCAATGTCTATCTACTACTAGAGAAAGATCCCCCACTATTTTAGGACAACCTATTAGTACATACTCTAAGTAATTTGAATATTCAGGGATTTGGTTGTTATTGATAAGCTACTTATTCAAAATTTTCTAGATTGATGTTTACAAGATTGGCATTGCAGATTATTTTTGCCTATTATCTCATTCGTGTTGCGTTATAAGATAAGTTTTAGTAAGGTTTGGTGCATAAAAGATCAACATTTATTCAAAAAACATTCATAGAGCTGATCACTGAAAAACAATATGAAAAATTCGTCAAATCGTAAGCAGTTACTTCGTAGTATTTCAGTACGCCATTTTATGACCGCTTTGGCGACTGGTATATGTTTTACAGTGACTTCCCATGCAGCAGTAGCAGATTTCCAAATCAATAGCCTAGTGGCGCAGGCAATTCAAACGCATCCTTTAGTAGGGTCGGCTCGAGCGAGGCAACAAGCAACTACCGAAGGAATTAATGCGGCCAAATTAAACCTTTTACCAACGCCAAGCGTAAGCTCAGGTTACGATAGAGACAATGATTTTGTCTCAGAGGTGACCATTCGACAGCCCCTATGGACAGGGGGTAAGCTCACCGCAGATGTCAATCAAGCCATATTCGATGATAAAGCTGCTGTAGAGTATATCTACGAGCAGCAAAACCTAGTGGCCAAAACAACGATTGATGCTTGGCAGAGCTATATCCAAGCCGTCGCTACGCAAAGTGTCCATGTGGAGAATTTAAAAGAGCTGAATGATTTTGAAGCCATGATGCAGCGACGCGTTGGTCAAGGTGTATCAGCTCGTATTGAGCTTGATCTGGTGACTAACCGTATATTGCAAGAGCAAACATCTTATCAAGCGGCAGTTGAGCAGCAACGTATCGCCGCTGCTAGGCTAGAACAAATCATTGGTCAACCACTGTCTCAGATGAGTGTCACGAGCATACCGAATCTTAAGGTATTGGTAAATCAAGCCAAGCAACAATCCGTTGACTTTGAAAGAATGGCATTCGATAGAGCTGGCTTTTACAATCCTACCGTTGTAAAAGAACACTTCCAAATTGAATCCGCTAAGCAGGGTGTCGAAGCACAGCAAGCGGCTCGTTATCCAACCATTTATGCCCAATATGAGCATGCTTACTATCATGAGGATAACGAAAACGATGGTAAGTTCTCAGTGGGATTGAGCTATGCACCAGGTGCTGGATTTTCCAATTTTGCGCTAGCACGAGCCTCACAGGCAGAGGTCAACAGCCTAGTACAAAACCAAGAAGCTGCACGCCGTAATGTCATAGAGAATATTCAAGTACAGTATCAGCAGTTTGTCAGTGCCAAAGACAGGGAAACCTCGTTGGTTGCTGCTGTAGCAGGGGCACAGATTGTAGTCAGCTCTTACCGTCGGCAATTCATCGCAGGACGCAAGTCATGGCTTGAAGTACTAAATGCTGTCCGTGAGCATAACGATTATCAAGTCCAGCTGGTACAAACTCGCGCAGAAATGCTAGGTGCATTTTATAGACTACAAGTAGATTTTGGCATTATGCAGTGGCAGCAGTTTTCTCATAATCGTGACCCAGTGACTTTGTTTAGCCCAACAAACTCTGTCAAGCAATGGCTCAATAAACAAGACAAAAACAGCGCTAGTAGTCATTTCGGTTATGGAAACAACGCAGCAGAAGAGTATATCGATATTAAGCTGCCCGCGACGGCAGAGCAAAGCTTGAACAATGGTGAGTATCTCATGTTAAATGATGATTACAGTATTACGCCGATAACTGAACAAGAGAATATGACAAATAATTAAATCAAAAAGTCATATAAACAGGCGTAAATTATCCTACATACGCAACCATCTAAAATATTAAATAAGCGATTAATATGAGTGCACAATTACAAAAGACACCGCCTCAGTCTGTTGACCATCATGAGCTGCAATACTCAGAGCAGGTCGATCTGACCGAAACGTTGACTGATGCGATTAAGCATTTACTCGGACAGCAAGGCTATCCAGTAGATAATATACGGCTCCATGATGTCGTCAAACGTCATAGTGAGCAATCGGACAGGCAAGGTCAAAGCATTCATGAGTTAGGCGGTGTCATTGCAGTATTACAAGGCATTGGCATAACCGATACACCAGAAATACTAGAGCAGCCTGATGCCGCTTTTTTGCCCTTACTGGCGTATCGAACGGATTTAGGTTGGGGTGTGATTGATAGCCAAACGCCGCAAAAAAGCTGGAACTTTAGACAAGCGAACCAGCAGGTACATACGCGTGCCGAAGAATTGACTTTGGTCATGCGTATTCGTCTAAAAGAAGATCATATTAAGCAGCGAAAGGCCTCATTTTCTGATCTATTAAAGTCTGATTTGGGTAATTATAAAGGTATTTTAGCTGAAGCCGTTATTGCCACTTTTCTGATTAACATGTTGGCATTAGCCGTTTCTCTATTTTCTATGCAGGTTTATGACCGTGTCATACCAACGCGTAGTGAATACACGCTGATCATTTTAGCCAGTGGCGTCTTCTTGGTGATCATGTTTGAAGCATTCATGAAGTTTTCTCGCTCAAGAATCATGGATAAGGTCGTCGTCGGTCTAGACCAGTACTTATCTCGAGAAGTGTTCCAACGTCTACTCAAAGTACGTATCGACCAAATGCCGGGGTCAGTTGGCTCTATGGCAGCACAGTTACGTGGTTATGAGCAAGTACGTAGCTTTTTTACGGCGAGTACGCTTTTTGGTTTAGTCGATTTACCCATGACCATTATATTCATCAGCTTAATAGCTTTTATTGGCTCGCCATTAGTCGCTGTTGTACCAGTGATTGCAGCGGTCATCGCAATTACGATGGGGCTGATTGCGCGCAAACGCATTGATGCTATTGCATCGGAGGGTGCGACTGCCTCTTATTATAAGACAGGTCTGTTGGTAGAAGCTGTAGAAGGCGTCGAGACAATAAAAGCAGGAGCGGGCAGTTGGAAGTTTCTCTCGCGTTGGCTGGACGTGATGGATGTCACCATCAAAAACGATTTGGATATGAAGCATGCCAATGACAACTTAACGTATTTTACGCAGATGCTACAGCAAGTAAGCTACGTTGGTATCGTGATAGTCGGGTCGTTTGTCGTTATGCAAGGTGACATGACAATGGGCGGACTGATTGCCTGCTCGATACTTGGTGGTAGAGTGTTAGCGCCTGTTATGGCAATACCCAATCTGCTAGTACAGTACGCTCATGCGAAAGCCGCCAAAATGAATATTGAGAGTCTGTTTGCACTGGAGCAAGACAACCAAGGCGTTGCGTATCCATTATCGCCTACGCATATAAAAGGCGCGTATCAGTGCGATGGATTGACGTTCAATTACCAAGGCAACGATCGACCAGCCATTACGGTTCCGCAACTATCGATTAAACCAGGAGAGCGTATAGCGATACTTGGGCCTATTGGTTCAGGTAAATCTACCTTGCTTAAGGTGCTGGCAGGACTGTATGCACCTACCGAAGGACGCGTGTTATTAGACGGACTGGATATACACCAAATCAGTCGTGAGACACTTAGTGAGCGCTTGGGTTATCTACAGCAAGACCATCGATTGTTTCAAGGAACCCTGCGAGAGAATTTATTAATCGGTATGGCAGCGCCCAATGACGATGTCCTTCAAGAGACTTTAAACAGGACAGGGCTAATCAACTTAGTATCCAGTCATTCAAGTGGTCTTGACCTACCGATCAGTGAAGGCGGTAAAGGCCTATCGGGGGGGCAAAAGCAACTGGTGGCATTTACCCGTTTATTATTGACCAAACCTGATGTGTTCTTGCTAGATGAGCCAACGGCTTCCATGGATAATCGACAAGAGCAGCGCTGCCTGCAAGTGCTACGTCAGGAGTTGACGCAAGGGCAGACGTTTATTGTGTCTACCCACAAGACAGCATTGCTAGACTTGGTAGATCGGCTAATCATTATGGATAACCAGCGTATTATTATCGACGGTCCAAAACAAGCTGTACTTGATGAGCTCAGAAAAAACGATCAAGCAAAAAATAAAACCACCGTCCAACAAAAAGATAGAATCGTTGATAAAACCAATCAACCGTCAAAAGAAGGTGTCGACGAAAATAAGCCTGCTACCTCTAGAGTAAGCAACATCAGCGTAAAACCCATCAGTGCTAAACATTCAACAGAAGATCAAGGGAAGTAGGCATGTCAGAGTATAAGTACACACCCACCAAGCCCAAGGTTAATCGTTCAAGGTTGAGTATTTGGATAGCATTAATCGGGATCGTCACTTTAATTGTTTGGGCATCATTTGCCAAGATTGATCAAGTGACTCGTGCGCAAGCAACGGTAATCGCCAGTGCTCGAACGCAAGAAATCCAAGCGTCAGAAGGCGGCGTATTGACTCAGTTGGCTGTCACAGAAGGTGAAGAAGTTAAGGCAGGTCAGTTATTGGTAGTGTTGGAGGAAGAGCGTGCTAAAGCGGCTGTTGATAACTCTGCTTCTAAAACAGCTGCATTGACTGCTAAGCTAGCCAGACTAAATGCTGAGATTTTTGAAAAACCGTTGGTATTTCCTAAAGGGGTACAGGACTATCCTGAGTACGTGCAAAACCAAAGGGCGCTATACAATAGACGTCGTCAAGCTATCAATGAAGAAGTCTCTTCCCTTGAGAAAATGCTAGTGTTGGCGCGTCAAGAATTGCGTATGAATGAGCCTTTATTAAAGTATGGCGATGTCAGTCAAGCTGATGTCATCAAGCTCAGCCGCCAAGTTGCTGATATCGAAGCGCAGATTAATAACAAGCGTAATAAGTACTTCGAAGAAGCACAGGCTGAAATGACCAAGGCTCAAGAAGAGCTAGATACCGAGCTTGAGCAATTGCGAGATCGGGCGCAAGTACTTGAAGAGAAGCGCTTGATGGCGCCCACAGAAGGTAAAATTAAAAACATCAATGTGACCACTATTGGCGGTGTTGTTAAGCCAGGCGAGGTCATCATGCAGATTTTACCGACCAGTAGTGACTTGGTTATAGATGCCAAGGTCAGTCCTGCTGATATTGCTTATGTCAAAGAAGGTCAAGAAGCGACGGTTAAGCTTGATGCTTATGATTACTCTATCTTTGGAGCTATGAAAGGGACGGTCAACTATATCAGTCCAGACACGCTAATGGAGCAAACACCTAAAGGCGAAGAGCCTTACTACCGTGTATTAATTGTGATTAATGGTGCTGAATTTAAGGGGCGCGGTGATGAGATTGTCATCAAACCTGGTATGACAGCTTCTGTCGATATCAAAGCGATGGAACGTACGGTATTGTCTTATTTGACTAAGCCAATTACCAAAACCTTATCAGAAGGTTTGGGTGAGCGCTAACAGTTTAATATTGAATGTTTACTGACGAGATAATAAAAACCCCAGTTAATCGCTGGGTTTTTTTTATATAGAGGTATTCGGTCTAATTGTGCTACTGCTTATAACTCTTATATGCTTAGTTGGAACTTTCAGAAAATTTTTGGCTATTCGCCTCATTTCTTAATTGTTGTTGCTCATCAATTTTCTGCTGATTACGCTTTTTAACTTCGTTGATAGCCGCACTCAATTGATCGTTTATTGCTTCCACTTCAGATTTTGCTGAAAGATAGTCTTTATCTATTTTGACGTTACTTTTTTGAGCAGGGACGTCTATATTTAACAAGTTTGCATTGTTTTTAATCTCTTCTAATTTATCATCAGTACTCGCAACTATAGACTGAGTGTTACTATCTGTTTGAGCATTTGGCATTTTTTCATTTTGCGGAGAAGTTTTGTTTGCTTGAGCTGATTCTATCGATGTAGAAGCGGGTTTTTTGGATTTATCATTGACGTTATTGGCAGCTGAAGAAGGGGGTGCTTTTTTACTCTCTACGTTGGCTATTTGCTCATCACTACTTGTTAGCTGAAATGCCTCATTAGATTTATCATCAACCATAGGTTTGTCATTAACAGTACCATCAGATGTCTTAGGACTGGTGACAGTAGTGGTATAAACTTTTTCAGGTAGATCTACATTGTTGATAACAGTAGGTTCAGTCGTGTTCATTTGGCTATCCGCTACTTCTACTGAATCAGTCTGATGAGTGTTGAGATAGAAAACAAAGAAGACCCCAACATGTACTAATACTGCAAGACACAATGCCCAAAACCATTTTTCGCGGAACTTTATCATTTTATGGCTTTACCTTTGATTAAACCCTATTATAAATTTTTGAATGATATTGATTATTACTATCTTTTCAACTTAACATTATCTTTTAAACGATTTAATAGGCGTAGTAGCACGCCTAAAGACTAGCTATTTCTATTTTATAATGCAGAACCAAACTAATATTTACTATTATAAAAAACGCTCTTTTGCTAAGTATATCGGCAACACATTTGTTTGCACCAGATATAGTAGTTGGTAAGACTAAGTGATCATTGTTATATTGGTATATTCGAAAAATAAATGGGTAGGTAGAAGACTTATGCAAATATATTTCACTAGGATTTGAAGTTGAAGAGCCTAGAAATTAGTTTGATTTGAAGGGATGAAGTTATATTAGAAATGCATATTATTTACGATTACAACTTAACTCTCGTCAATGTTAGGTTCTTTCTATTTTAAGCCATAGTCTATTTTTATCGTACTAATTCAATTTACTGTTTTGATGAAACCAGTGACTTGAGGGTGACGTATATATTCTTCCCTATAAAGTATTGATAAATACTGTCTGCTACATGCCAACAGTACTGTCTCTCATACAGAAAACATTACCAAGAGAATGGTTTTTTAGGGCATTTTACACGCCATAAACATATGATTGAAAATATACATAATCGCACATATAAGTATCAAATCAAGAGTTTATACCTATAAATAAAGGTTAACATATTGTGTACTATAGGTTGAAACAACAGTTGACTATAAAAAATGAAATACTTACTATAAGCCCACTAATTTACTGTCATTTTTCATTATCTGTACGTTTTTGTTAGTTAATATACACAATCTATACGTCTGGAGCCGGAAAAATATAGTCTGCTTACATCAGTGTAGGCTTTGGGTAATTGAATAGGTAATTGTTAATACATCTAAAGGTAAGATTCGAAATATCAACTTGAAATAAACTATCAATCAGGAAGTTATCATGGAAAAGATATTGAAAACCGCTATTGCTACTATTGTTTTGCCTACCATGCTCTTTGGTATATCAGGCTGCAGTATGATGGGGAGCAGTAACATTGACAACGAAGGTGATAGTCGCCGTGTAAATAATGTCGCATGGAATAATCAAATCGATACTGATTTGAATAAACTACTGTCATCAGAAGTAAGTGATGATGAAGCAAGATTAATATTTCTACGCAAAAATGATGATGATTTAGAACAAACTAGCGCGAATATTTCAGTTAACAATAGATACCAAGTAAGCTTGCGTCCTGGCAACTACACTGCTGTCAACTCTTGTGTTGGTATCAACCAGTTAAGTGCTCATATGACTGGCTTCAAAGATAACAACTTATTAGCAGGCACAAAAGACTATAAGCTTGAAAAAGGTCAAACATATTTTTTCTATGTAGACGTAGATGATAGTGGTGATAGTGGTGATAGTACTCTTGAACAGATCACTACTGAAAGTGCATTACCGCTATTAAAAAATAAACGCTATCAATCTCATCAAATCAGCAGAGTGGTGCCTAACTGTGCAGCGCCTGTCGTAACGGCGCAACCTGTCAAAGAACCAGCTCCAGCTCCAGTATTGGCTGAAAAAATGACTATTGAACTCGAAGTACTGTTTGACACTGACAAATCTATAGTAAAACCAGAATACTATTCTAAGATCTCTGAAGTAGCAGAGTTTATGGCGCAATACCCTAATACGTTAGTTACTATCGAGGGGCATACTGATAGCCGTGCTAGTGAAAAATATAACCAAGCATTGTCACAACGTAGAGTAGATGCTGTAAAAGAAGTGTTAATCACTCAATTTGGAGCTGCACCTGAACGTCTGAATGCCATTGGTTATGGTGAGTTACAGCCAAGAGCTAGCAATGATACTGTAGAAGGCCGTCAGCTCAATCGCCGTGTGATTGCCATTATTGAAGAGCGACCAAATAATTAATATCAAATAGATTTCATAACCACTGAAACCGTGCCATATAAAATCTAAAATGGTACTGCTATCATAAAAAAAGGTAACCCAATGAATACTGTCATCGTAAAAATAAATGATGCTACTCAGACTGTAAATGAAGTAGAAGTTGTAACTAAAGACGGTACACCTACAGTTATTAAAGCAGTAGAAAAAGTTAATTATGAGTTTCATGATAATGCTATAAACCGTGCGCCTAATCACATTGTTACCAAACGCATTGAAAACGACCTTCATGTTTCATTTGATGAAGAAGGTAAAGAAAGCGATCTTATTATAGAAGGCTTCTATGATCATGAAGATAGTGCTTTAGTCGGTATTGCTGAAGATGGTGAATACTATTATTACATTCCGGATACTGGCGAAACTTATGATTATGTTACGCAATTAGAAGCGGGTGATGTAGAAGGGCAAGCTTTAGGCGGTGAAGCGTATGTAGCAGCTGCAATACCATGGTGGATACCGGCAGCTGCTGGTATTGGACTTGTTGGACTATTGGCTAGTAAAAATAGTAGCGGTAGAAACAGTACAGCACCAGTTGCTGAAGATGACACGCAAACCGGTATTTCAGGCAACCCTGTTGTTATCGACATTTTAGGCAATGATACCGATCATGAAAATGACATTGACCCAACCACTGTTAAGCTGATTGACCCAGTTACTGGTGATGAAGTAACTACCGTTACTGTAGAAGGCGAAGGTTCATGGGCTGTTGATCCTGTAACAGGTGACATCACCTTTACACCAGAAGCAGGCTTCACCGGTGACCCAACGCCAATCAGCTACACCGTTGATAACCGTACTGGTGAGACGTCAAATGAAGCGACTGTGACCATCGAGTATCCACAAGCGGTTAATGACACGCAAACAGGCGCCTCAGGTAGCCCAGTTGTGGTTGCTGTGGTCGGTAACGATGGCCAGGGTGGAGACGACTTAGACCCGGCGACTGTGATGATCACACAATCACCAGCGGGCGGCACCATTGCTGATGACGGCAAATCGGTTGACGTACCAGGCGAAGGTTCATGGGCTGTTGATCCTGTAACAGGTGACATCACCTTTACACCAGAAGCAGGCTTCACCGGTGACCCAACGCCAATCAGCTACACCGTTGATAACCGTACAGGTGAGACGTCAAATGAAGCGACTG
>NZ_JASDCR010000032.1:0-13214 GCF_030407795.1 Psychrobacter sp. APC 3279
GATAAGAGAATTCAAGGTTATAAGTAGTAAAGGACAAGAATGTACATATAGTGATTATTTATTTTTATATAAAGGAGGTAGTTATATATCAATCAGAGAAGCTGAATATAAGTCTGGTTTTGGCTATGATATAGAAGATCCATACTTTATAGTAGAATGGATACATAACGAGGAGCTGATCAGTCTGACAATTAGAGGTCTTGCTTCAGATTTTAAAGTAGATCCGAAAAGCAATCTCATTTTCGCTAGAGGCGATTGTATCGATATTAGTAAATCCAATGAAAATATAATTACTAGTAATAGTACAGACGAATGGGCTTTAAATTTTTTCGTCAACGATAATGGTAGTGTTAATCATCAGCTTAAACCCCCTGAATATGTATATTATGAAGATCGAATACCTTGGCATACTTTTTTACCAAGTAACAAATTAGAGGCGGAGAGAGCCAAGAAAATATCTACAGATGGAATCCGTAAAATAGAATTTTCTAATGAAAGAGTTAGTTTAGTTGGTTCGTATTATTATATGAACGATTCTGTTCAAGAAAGAGAATATGACGCTGTAAATAAAGAATGGGGCTCTATAGTATCTGCATGGAAAAGTTAGTTTAGAGCATACTATGAAATTTAAATTTGCAGGTACTCAAAAAATAGATGATAGTGGAAAAGGTTCTTTTATGTATAAAGGTGTTGATCTCATGGAGTATCAGTATCAATGGAAAGATATTGATGATGAATATACTAGATTAAAAATGAAAATCGGTGAAGAGAGCACTGTATTCAAACCTTATGTTTATCAGCTAACAGTTGATAATAAAGTCTTAATATTTGCATCAGGTGAAATAACAAATGGTATTTGGGGCTTTGCATTGCCTGAGGAGTGATAAATTAGGCACAAGCTAATGATAATTTTAAAAGCAGTGTTTGAAAACGTGGAACCAAGTATATTTAAGAAAAAAATATATTTAGAAATCGATGGTAGTAGAGATTATTTGACCCCTGCCGTCAATCCCGTAGACTTAAACTTGGGAGATTTTAGTTACGCAGCCTGACGATAATAATCAAACCACACCTGTCTTGGCGATTTATAGCCCAAACCCTTTTGAATTCTATGATCCCTGCCGTCAAATCCGTAGACTTAAACTTGGGAGATTTTAATTACGCAGCCTGACGATAATAATCAAACCACACCTGTCTTGGCGATTTATAGCCCAAACCCTTTTGAATTCTAGTCTGATTGTAGTACAGCTCGATGTATCTAATAATATCGTTGATCGCTCCAAATCTAGTCTTATAATCCTGATGATATACCAGCTCGTTCTTTAAAGTGCCCCAGAAGCTTTCTATTGGAGCGTTGTCGAAGCAATTACCTTTAGCGCTCATTGAACCTGTAAACTGATGCTGCTTAACGATCTTGTGGTAGGCATGGCTACAGTACTGACTGCCTCTGTCAGAGTGAACGACTAGCCCTTTGCTTGGTTGTTTATTCTTGATGGCCATGTTCAATGCTTTGCATACTAGATCTGCGGTCATTCGCTTATTGATCGCATAGCCGACCAGCTCTTTGGTATATAAATCTTTGACTCCCGCTAAATACAACCAGCCCTCAAGCGTCCAAATATAGGTGATGTCACTGGCCCACGCTTGGTTAGGACGACTGGCATCAAACTCTTGATCCAACACGTTTGGATAGACAAGCTTATTATGGTTTGAGTCAGTGGTGACCTTAAAGCGCTTATGACGACGACATTTAATGCCGTGTTCCTCTTTAATGCTTCTAATCATGTAAGGACTGATATCATGTCCTTGTCTATTTAGACGCGCATGCAGGCGCTCAACACCATAGCGCCCTTTAGTTTCACTGTGAGCGGCTTTAACCAGTAACTCGCACTGATTGCGGTGTATCTGTTGGTCACTGATATCACGACTCAGCCAATCGTAGTAGCTTGACGGCTTAATCTTCAATACATGGCACATAGTAGTGATGCGAAAGAGGTGCTGGTTATCTTTGATGAAGGCGTACTTCACTAACTGTCACTGCGGGCATAGCCCTTCGCCTTGCGTCACTAAAACAGTCTCCCAGACTGTTTCTTAACGTTCCTCATTCGCGAAGTACGCCGTGGCCAACTCGAGCATAGCTCTCCCCTTGCGTCGGGGCGAAGCGGTGCTTCGCTTTATCCCTCCTCATTTAGTATTTCGCGCTCCTCTTCAGCCACTTTAAGCTGTCGTTTGAGCTGCTTTATTTCCTGAAGAGCCGTCATAAGATCAGGATCGTATTGTTCAGTGCCCACAAGCTTGCCTTGATTGGCTTTATTCTGCCAGTTAGATAAGGTTTGCATGGCGATCCCGAGCTGCTTTGCAGTAGCTGAAATATTGCCATTATTATCCGCTATCTTCTTGACAGCTTCTGCTTTAAATTCTGTGCTGTAAGTTCTAACTTTCTTGGTCATGGTAAACTCCGATTAATACGCTTAGTTTACCAAGTTTATCTCTACGGTTTCTTCAGCATAGCTCAGTTATGAAATCAAGTCAGCTTGGCGCCACACTAACCGAATTTATTACCATTGGACCTTTAATCTTTTTTTTAGGGATGAATGGCTTGCAATATACCCTAATGTATAACGCCAAAACTAATCTGACCTATGCCTCTTATGAAGCCGCTCGCGCAGGGGCTATTGAGAACGCTAGTCCTCAACAAATCGAAATGGGACTACTAAAAGGATTCCTACCCTATTTGAGCGCTAACAAAGGTATCGGTGGTGGTAAATTAGATAATGCCAAAGTATTGGCACTTGCCAAAGCCACCGAAGCGCCCTTTACAAAGATTGAAATTATCAACCCAACAGCTGAAGCCTTTAATGACTTTAACAGCCCCATTCTTCAAAAGACACTCGGCATCAAGCAAAAGGTTATTCCTAATAAACTGACAGACATGGAAAACCTCAAATCCAAGCCTGGTGCTAGCTCTGGCGTCAACATATCAGAGGCCAATGTTTTAAAGCTAAGAATTACTTACGGCTATAAGCCTACTATTCCACTAGTAGGCGGGTTCTTCGCCAAAGCCTTTGACTTTCTCTCAGGTCCCAAAGATGCCTTTAGTGCTATGCTGTTTGCCTCTAATAGAATACCTATCGTCGTTGACGTCTCCTCCCAAATGCTAAGCCCAGCTATTCAAAACACTCTAAAGGTTGCCTCAAACAACCCTGGCACTGGTACTGGCACAGTTGGGGATAACCATCAGCTACCTGATCTATCTACGGTCAAACTACCAGGCAAGTATGAAGGCATGAGCCGAGAAGAAATCATAGAAGATATTAGAGCGAACGGTGGCATCAACACAGATAGTAATACCAGTAATAAAGACTGGCTAAAGCTACTCATTGCTTTAGGGCTTATCACCTTAGGCGCCTCGCAGATGGATGATATAGATGATGCCTTTGACGCTAATGGCAATATCGTCGATTCTGACTTAGTCTCAGACTTTCAGAATCAAAATACGTGTTTAGCGGGATCTAGTGGCTATGGAGTTGGTATAACTAACAACGGTAGTCAAGCTTCACCAACTAATGATCCTTTTCAAGCAAATAATCCTTTTCAATCAAATTTAGTGCCTATTGCAGGGGCTGGTGCTGTTGGTGGTGCAGAAATTGCAGCTGGAGGTGCTATTTTGGGTGGAGCCGCTTGTGCTGCTAATAAGTATTGTCCAGAGCTTATCGGCGATATCCTCACCTCTGCTGGAAACGGGCTACAAAATGCGGTAGATGGGGTGGTTGGGGTATTTTCTTCTGATGGTCCAAAAACAGGTAACGATGAGTTAGATGAGGTGCTGGGAGATGCTGTTCCAACTGATGATGGAAACAAAGGATATGATTATCCAGGAACACAAGAAGAGTTAATTGAAAAGTTAGGTGGAATTGAAGGGGCTAATCAGACTAAAAGGCCTGATGGAAGTACTTCAACAACATTACCTGATGGAAGAAGAGTTGATACATATCCTGGTAGAACTTCAACACAAAAACCAGGATGGCAAATTATAAAACCTGGTAGAAGAAAGCCAACACATAAAGGGCAAACACAATGAAATTTTATTCAAAAAATAGCGATCAAGAATATTTTAGCGAGTTTTGGGCACCTCAAAAAAATTTTTTAGAAGATGAAGGTGGCGAGCTACTAACAACAGACGAAGCTAATATGCATCCATTTGATGATCTAATAGTAAAAGGCTCTAAAGGAATTACTGAAACTGATGCGATGAAGCCAAGACTAAGCGAAGATTACCACTACTTCTGCATACCATATGAACTTGGTGAAGAAATAAAAGATAGTTTAGAGCCTGAAACAATAATTACTAATCTGATTAACGATAACTTAGAGACGCCTATTTTTATAGCATCTACAGACGCAAGTTTTGGTTGTTTTGCTAAGTGTCAATATATAAATGAAGATATAATTTGGAACTTTGCATCCCCTCATCTAAATACTCCTTTTTTAATCTTCAATGAAAAAAAAGAAGTGTTTGCCTTAATAGACTATGACTTACCTTTGCAGATTATTGGTTATCAGCACTCTATTGTAGATAAACACAATTACATAGCCAATCAAGTGGGTCAAAGTGGTTGGGACACGGTCTTTGATAGATATGCCAGCTACATCAACATGCCCCATCTTTTTGATGAATACTACAGATTTTTATTGCCTAAAGAGGTAGTTAAGGCTTTGGAATCAATGGTAATAGCTCCTCCAAACCGACCAAATCAATGAATAGAATACGCCAAAACGCTCTAAACCTTAGATACTTTAGCAGTAGCATAACCTTAGTGCCTACTCGCACTTACCATGATGGTTGAGAATAACTTATGCGTTTGAACCGTTTATTTGTCAGCTTGTTGATTATTGTTCCTACCATAGTTGCTGCTGATTTAAGCATAACAGAAAATAGAACTATCGTTTGCAATACTAATGGCGGACAAGGGACCGTAGGAGGAAGCTGTCCTGCTAATCAAAGCTCCAACCCTACTATAGTGGATAAAATTGAAGCTGCAAAAGCCAAAGGTAGCGGCAACCCCATCAACGTTCTTAACGGCAACAAGTTTGAACAAGCCACAGACATCCAAGCCGTAGGTGATGACTATGCCCTAAGACTCAACCGTTACTACAATTCAAGAAGCAGCCAGCGCGGACTATTTGGCATTGGCTGGCGTCACGACTACGAGATGCAACTGCAAGACATCGATGATCAAATAGACATCATCCAAGCCGATGGACGCAAGATCAGCTTTACAAAGACCGCCGCCGCTTTAGATAGTAGCACCCTGTTTGTTACTCGCTATGTTGCAGACAAGAGTGAGCTTGGCTATATAGAGCGCAGTCAAAGTAGTAACCCTAGTAAAGCCACTTGGATATGGACACTCCCTACCGGCAAACAGTTTGAATTTGTGATTCACAAACAAATCAATAGCGTCAACCAGCTTGGTATGTCTCGCTACGGTCAACTCTCTCGCGTCACTGAACAAGCCAACAGTCCTAGCAGCCCTTACTGGTCACTCACTTATGGCGTTGACGGTAAACTTGCCCAAGTCCGCAACCATAACGGCGACACCCTAAAGTTCGCCTATGAGATCACAAAGAGTGGCCTGCCTAAGATCAGTGTCACTAGCAGCACAATCCGTCAAAACAACAGTAACAATAATAACAGCGCTAGCAAATGGGTCTACCTATTAGACCAAAAGGGTAACCTTGCCCAAGTCGTCTCACCGACAGGGGTGAGAACGGGTTATCAGTATAATGACCCTTATGATGCGCACAACCTCACGGCCAAATACAGCTATGAGAACAAACAGCCACAGCTGATAACTAAATGGACCTATGACGCTTATGATAGGGCTACTAGCTCCACTCACAAAGACGGTGTTAAGAAGGTTAGTGTGGTCTATGACAACGACACCGTCATACCTACCCAAGCAAATCATATCTTCACTAATGTCCTAACTAACAGCATAGGGGAGACCACCAACTACCGCTATAGGTACAAGAATGGCGAGGCACAGCTATTATCTGTGACAGGGGCAGGGTGTGTCACTTGCGGCCCCACCAATGTGAGCTATGAGTATGATAGTGCAGGACGGGTGACGAAAACCAGTAAGCTTGATGACAACGGTCAAGTTATCGCATCGACGTCAACGAGCTATGACACGATTGGGCGCACAATCAAGATCACTCAGACAGATAAGACAAAGGAGGACAACCAGCAAACGTGGCTGGCTTACAGTTATGACAATGCAGCTTATCCGATGCAGCCGACCGCCATCACTCGTCCTAGTGTGGTTGAGGGTAAGATCTCACAGACGAGCCTCACCTATGATGAGGCGGGGAATGTTGTGGCTATGACTGAGAGTGGGTTTCGGCCTGCAACGGTAAACAGTCAAGTACAGCCCATTAGTCGTACAACCCGTTACCGTTATGAGACAATCAATGGCAGGCAACAACTGGTAGCCGCTGATGGGCCATTAAAAGGTAATCAAGATACAACCCGCTATCAGTATGATAAGCAGAATCAGCTCACGCTAATCAGCTACCCCGAGGGTCTGACTCAATCCATGCGCTATGATACTCAAGGCCGAGTCGTCAGTTTAGTAAACATAGATGGCACTAAAAATGAGTACCAGTATGATGCACAAGGTCAAGTCATTCAAAGCAATCAAGCAGGACAAGTTAGCACCATCAGCTATGACCCTTTAGGACGAATTCAGCAGATCACTGATCCACTAGGTCAGATAATGAGCTACCAATACGACGCCGGTGGTCAAATCATTGGGATGAGTGATGGTAAGCAAACTCAAATAGATCTGACTCGTGATACTGAGGGCAACCTGACATCGGCAAATTTACTAGTCGATGGTAAAGTAGAGCAGCAAACGGCGTTTGCACAAGAAGAAAGTGTAGACACAAGCTTAGAGTCAGAGACGCTTGAATTCTCTGTAGCTACCAGAAAGCTCAAAGACAAAAATGGAGATAGTACCACCGCTTACTTTGACGACTTTAATAGAGTAATTGCGGAAAACAGTCCAACGACTGGCTGGACACGTTATGAGTGGAATAATGATGATAGTTTAACTGAAGTCGCTAATGAGTTAGCACAAAAGATAAATATTACCTACGATGGTTTTGGACGTATCATTGAAATCAGAACCAATGATGATAGTGCTAAAGTAGTATGGGGTGATTACAATCAGAAAAAATCTGTCATCGGCCCTGACTATCAGCTTCACTATGCTTATGATCAGCTCGGTAATATCTCAAAAAAAACATGGCAGTTCAAAGATAACAATTTCACTGCGCATTACAAATACAATGATAATCAGCAACTAACGACAGTAGATTACCCGAGCGGTTTAAGCTTAAATTATAAATATAACGAAGACGGTCAATTAAATCAGATCACACAAAAAAGCTGGTTCAAAGACAGAGTTCTGGTTTCAAATATTAATGATAAAAAACCTTATGACAACCAGTCAACGTTCAACTTCGGTAATGGCGTTAGCCAAACGCAAGCCTATAGAAACAATGAAGTTGTAGAGTGGACAGGTAATAAAGACGTTGCCTATAGCTATAGCACACTCTATAAAGGAGGCTATGCGATTGATTACGCCTATCCAAATATCAGTACCCGCCCAGTGTCAACAAGTTTAAATAGTATAGACAATCAAGTTAGTAGTGATATGGTCGAGAGTCAACCATCAAAAGCCATGACTCAAACCACGACGACTACTGATCAATACAATGTAATCGGTCAGTTAGTACGAGAGAGTGGGCGTCATTATAGGTATGATGATTTAGGACGCCTAAAACAAGTTACTGACAATAAAAGTCCTATAGTCACTTACGACTATCTTATCACTGGTGAGCGATATAAAAAAACGGTATTGAATAGCGATCAAGCAAAGCAAACCACTTACTATCTATATGACAATGGTGTGCTAATCAGCGAATTCACGCAAACAGCAACTGAAGATAAGCCAAAATTTATAGACTATGTCCACTATGATAATCGTCCATTGTTACAATTTAATGAGCTAAAGCCTTTTTACCTGACGACTGATCATCGCGGTGCGGTGATGGCGGTCACTGATGATAATAAAGATATAGTCTGGCAAGCGAAGCTAGCAGATAACGGAAAAGCCACAGTCTTTAACGGTTCACAAATAGCGATGAATCTACGCGGCTCTAATCAGTATTATGATGCTGAAATAGCGCTGCACTACAATATTCATCGCTACTTTAGTCCGACTCGTAATCAGTATCTGACTCCTGATCCTGTAGGACTAGCGGCAGGAGAGGATTTGTATGCCTTTGCTAATGATAGACCGCATGAGTTTGTGGATTTGTGGGGTCTACAATATGAAGTTTACGATGAGGTTCTTCAAAGAAAACCTTTTTTGGAAAGAGCGTTCATTGGTATCATAACTCATAAAAGACTAACTACTGCTGTAAGAGCAGCTGCAGATTCGGGAGTACCAAGATTAGAAGGTTACGGAGCTGATGATGGTCGGGAAGGTACCTTTGGAATTATAAGACCAGATGCATATTTTGTAGATGAGGAAAATATAGAATTAGAGGGTGCAGGAAAACCTTTCGTAGGTACTATTTGGGAATTAAAACCTATATCTTGGAAGAATGATCCAGTACGCTATAAAAAAGGACTTAATCAAGTTAAGAGCTATATTAACGCTGCAAAAAATAACTGTAAGGCTACGTTTAAAGGAGGTAGTTATAGTAGTTTGCCGTATATAAAATCAGTTGCTGGAGAAATAGCACTAGGGAATAAAGTTTATTCTGTTACTACACATGCGGATACTAAAGTTAAAGGCAAAGCTGATAGTGGACTGGTGTTCTATGATGCAACGCTCAAATCACAGAGAACCGCTGAAAAATTACCAGAGTCAGCGTCTAAGCCAGAAATGAGCGACTCACAGAAAAGCCAGCTTCAAAAGGCTGTAGATGCTGTTAAAGACGCAGCGAGTGCTGATGGTTGGCAAGGTATATTAGTCAAGGGATTGTTAATTTTTCTAGCTTTGGTGTTGGCATTCTTTTTAGCCAAGTTAGTTGCAGCAGTATTTGCAGGCGCTGTAGCTATGACTTTAGCTAAAGCCATTGCAGCCGTTATCGCTCTTTTAACTGCTTCAGCTGCGATAGCTAAAGATGGTGTAAAAGATGATGATGGTAAGCATAGAGATGTAGGATTATTAGAAGCTTTGAAAACAGCATTTGGTATAGATATTTCTAAAGAAAGTATAAAAGCGTATGCTTCAAAAAAATGGGATCAAACGACTGACTGGGTAAAAGGATGGTTTAAATAATGTTTTTATATTCAAAAAGTTTTGAAGATGATGTGAGTGAAAAAGAGCGTGTAAAGCGTATGAATGTCGATTATCGTCATAATGGTAAGCTGTGGAAGTACCATAGTAAGTTTCATAAATGGATTGAGAAAATTGATAATGAGTTTGCAAGACAGAAGCTTGAATGGATGAGTCAGGACATTGAAGATGGCTTTGCCAGTTATTATGCGCATTTCGTTTTTTTACAGCAGCATATAGAGCAGCCATGGATTAATGAAATTTGTCTCAAGTATTATTCAAATGATTCTTCGAAAAATCGTAGGCATACAGAGTTATCAGCTATAGGCAGGGAATACAATAATGAATTGATACCTCGAGATCAATATCAAAATATCTATGCCCCTATCAATAATTCGAATGAAGAAATAATAAAAGAACTTGATCTTTATTATTATGACATGAGAGTAGATGCTCTCTATAAAGAGCTAACCGCCGAAGCAGATGATCCTGATGAAAAGTTCATGATTTTTTGGGAGGTAACAAAAGCATTCGAGCTTGAGCTTGAACAACTCGAAGAAAAGCAGTGGCGAGGTATAGAGATTGATCTTGCAGGATTTGAGCCAGCGCCGCATCATCTTCCACCTTCAAGCTATGAGGACTACGGTAGGTCAGTCCTTGACTACGAATCCGTTCCAGACGTTAATTTTTTACTCTATTCTCCTGAACCCTATATCAAACTAGGGCAGATATATTTCGAAGGCTTTGAATATCAAGAACAATTAAGTGATAAAGCTTTTAAAGTCTTTACTAAACCAATTAATAATGATTATCAATGGGCACTTAGCTTATTCGCCTCTGGCGGTATGATTTGGCATAGTTTTGTACCTTTATTAATGATTATCTCTACCAATCAGAATCGACCAATTAAACCTAAGAATGTTGTTTACCAAGAATTATGTCTATCCTTATCCATCAGTGGTAATACAGAAGGACGTGCTTTACAACTAAAGAAGTTTAATTATATTAACCGTTATGTCAACCGTTACATTGATTGGATGGAAGACAAAGTAATGGCAGTAATAGAGAGCGAGTAGCGCAAAGCTTCACCCTCACAGATGACAAGGGTCGGGTTAAGACACGCACCCTGCCCAGTGGTGAAGTCATCGAATACGCCTATAATGGTGAAGACAAGAAAAAAGTAGGCATACTCAGTGGCATCTATCTAAAAGGACTCTGGGACAAACCAATTGTCACAGGTATGAACCAAGACCGAGATACCAGCCTAGTGCAGCAGTTTAATTTTGGTAATGGTATTGCCAACACCCTTCAAAAAGACAAAAATGGTCGCATCGTCTTAGCAGGGAACCCAAAAGTTGGGCAGACCATGCTTAACTACGATCCTAACCAAAAGCAGTTAGAACCTGTAAATGTCAAGCAAACCTATAGCGCACAAGTGGGTGATACCATTCATCCACAAAGCGGTATGAGTAAGCAAGTTCGTCAAGTGCTTGACCAAGTTGTTTATAACCGAAATCCAGAGCCGCTGTTTGTCCAGCAGAAAGATGTCATTGAGCAGATCAGTCAAACCCCTGAGATGGATCAGTGGGGTAGAACGGTCAGGCAGGGCGATCAGCACTACCAGTACGACAGCCAAAACCGACTGATCAAGATTACCAGTACTGATGAAACAGGTCAGCTCATACCTATCGCTGACTACCGCTACAACACCTTTAACCAGCGTGTCGCTAAGACGACTTATAACCATCAAGGTAATCAGACAAAAACCACCTATTACTTCTATGATGGCAATCAGCTCATTGCTGAAACGACAGACACCGCAGGACAACAAGCAGACAATCTTAAACAGTATGTCTGGCTGAACGACACACCTATTGCCATCCTACAACAAGGTGAGCTGTACTACATTCATACTGATCATAGAAACGCACCGATAGCGGTCACTGATAGCATTAGTAAACTGGTATGGCAAGCAGACAATGAAGACTTTGGCTATGCCAGCATTCATGCTAAGAGCACGTTCGAGCTTAACCTGCGCTTATCGAACCAGTACTACGATAGTGAGAGCGGACTACACTACAATACCAATCGTTATTATGATGCGCTAAACCAGCAATACTTAACCCCCGATCCATTAGGACTGGCAGCAGGCCCTGATCTGTTCGCCTTTGCACTGAACCAACCGCATTCGATTAGTGATCCAGATGGGTTGGCTCCTATCGATTATAATAGTTTTGCTGATAAGTTGTATTATGCTACTGCTATTGGTATTAAAGGTTTCCCTGCCTCAATGGCTCAATTTGGTAAAGAGCTATGGAAACTGGTTAGCAATAGAACGACCCTTACAGTAGTTGGTACTGCATTTGCGGCATGGGGCGCCCTACACTTTGTCGGTGTAGGACAAGTTGTTGATGCGCTTTTGGTATCAACCCTAGCAGCTGCAGTCGGACCACTACAAGTAATTGCTGCTGTACAATTTGTTTGGGCATTCTCTAAATTTATCTCCAAAACCTATACAGCGACTTGTTATGCAGACTTAGAGTCTGCAGGAAAGATACTTTCGGATGGTATGAGGAATGCCTTAGTTGGCTTTGGCTCCGCCACAGTGATCAATAAAGCAATACCATTCATTAAAAACTTTGGCAAAAATATAAATGCTGCCAAAGCTTTATATAAAGATAGCACAGCTGCTAGTTATATAAAAAAGGCCACTCAAAGACTAGCGAAAACAAGAGTACCTTTTCTAGGTTCTCGTTTAACAGCATTAAATGCATTTGTTGATAGTAGTGGTAGAGTCGTTCCTAAATTCTCTGCTAGTTCAAAGTACTCATGGCAAGAACCTCCTGGTGCAGGCGTAGTAACAAAAAGAGACTGGAACTATGCTAAAGAAGCAAATCAGGTAAAGGCCATGGAGAAATTCATTAAGGACAATGAGAAGCCCGTAGCTACTTGGACACCTCAGGTCAGTAATGGTAATGGGTTTGACTATGCTTATGTGAGACCAAATGGACAATTGGTCATCGTTGAGGCAAAATCGAATAATGGTTATCACACTGCCTTGACTGCTTTTGGAGGGGGTAAGAAGCCTGCTACTGTTGATATAAATGAACAAAGACTAAGAGATGCAATTAATGCTAATAGAAGTGGTTTGAATAACTCTCAGTATCGTAGTGTGATGGAAAAGATTGAAAATAGAGATTATGAAATTGAACTCTATGTAAGCTCTAGAACGAAGCTATCATCATCTAAAATTGGTGTGACGAATAATACAATGGGTATGTCAATGAAGCGAATTATAGAGCTACCAGAGATTTTGCCTTAAATTTAAAGTTATGATTAAAAAGGAAAAAATATGTTTAACTTTCTTAAAAAAAACAAGATTAAAAATGATGATTGGAGTGGAATACTAAAGTCTCGCATATTACCTGAGTCAGAATATTACTATTCAGAAATAACGACATTTAATAGAGAGTTTATTAGAGAAAAAATTAGTAAAACGTCTAGTCCTCATATGTCAGTGGATAATAAACTCCATGAAGGACTTTATCTAAGTTATGCTAAATTTGATGAACAAGTATCTACTGCCTATTTGCAAGTCTCCTTAGATATCGCCAATGCTATACTGGCTTTACCCCAAAGTGAGACTGAACGCTGGAATGGTGAGGATCTATATATAAAAAAAAATAGACCGAGTATATTAATTTATAAATTATTCATTGAGGCTTTATTAGCTAATGAAAATATAGATATGACTGAGTTAGCCTGTGTCAGCGATTCATTACTAAACCATTTAAAAGTATATAAAGGTAGCCTTTGGGAAGATGTGACTCAAAGTCAGTATTTATCTAGTGTCTGGCATCT
>NZ_JASDCR010000033.1:0-9185 GCF_030407795.1 Psychrobacter sp. APC 3279
TCGCTATCTCCACCTATTCTAGCAGCATCGCTATCTCCACCTATTCTAGCAGCATCGCTATCTCCACCTATTCTAGCAGTATCACTATCTCCGCCTATTCTAGCAGCATCGCTATCTCCACCTATTCGACTGTCTAATAAGCAAGCGCAATCATAAGTATTGTTAGCTATTAATAGGAATGGTTTAAAGCTGCGTTTTTCAAGAAGTTGTATTAGTTTCATGCTACTTGGTGTTTGTTCAAACCTCTCTATTAAGCTGCAAGATTGAAAGTCTTCTTCTGCATATGCGTGAGCATTAAATAAAATTATAGTCATTACTGAAAATAAAATCTTAAGACAGACTTTCAACATAATACACTTCCTTATTTTTTTACAAAAAATACATATTTTCAAAATTTTATTATTATTATTGTATCTCCAAGAATATTGAACCGCATCGACTATATCGGAGGGTTTTTTACTTGAGTCAGGCATCGCTGTCTAAGAGAGCATCCCAGATTCTGTATAACTGCCATTGAGCTTGTAGCAGTACTTACACAGAATCCGAGATAGGTTGCTTTATCATAGGTTTTTAAAGAGGCTTAGTTTTATTTCTGATATGTTTTAACTATAACTTCTTAATAATCATTACATTTAGCATCGCGAATAACTTTTTCTGTGGGGTCATCCCACGACCTCATGTTAGACACTCTATAACGCGAACATTTACCATAATGACCGATATACCTAGTTGTGTGTCGATCATCATTTATGACCATATCTATAGCATCTCGTTCGGTTTCTTGAGTAGACCAAAGGCATTGAACTGGTCCACACGCTTTCCAGTTGCCATTCGGTGTTTCCCATGTAAGAACCGTACCTGTATCGGCTAGTGCTGCACTTGAATAAAGTGCGCTCAATAGAATAACGGCTAAGCTTAATATTTTCGTTTTCATGTAAACCTCCATGCTTACATTTATAATTGTAGGAGTTCAATACCGCAAAAGAGAAATATTGAATTTAACGTAAAATTATAAGAAAACGCATTATCTTGCTGAAGTATTCAGTATTAGTAATATATGAATTGATATGAAGATTCAAGCCCTTCTTAATTTAATCAAGAATATCTATAGTTTTTTTTCTATCATCTTAGCTACTGATAAAATGAGAAAAACCTCGAATTATCCCCTTTTTGGACACTGTTTGGACACCGAATAAATATAATATTATATAAACAATTTAAAAATCAGATGCTTAGAAAATAATCATCCTCAAGGGTGGCTTGGGGATGATGTTGATTCCTCGTATAAAGGTAGATTATGGTAAATGGAAATGGACCAGTTCTAGACAGCTGAATTAGTAACGGAGAAAGCCCCCTGCTGGGGGCTTTCTTAAAATAGAAAATTAGGTCAATCCTAGTTTCTAGGTTTTATTCCAAATTCATAGCCATCCGATTTCATGCAATATGCGATCATCTTCTTAGCATGGTTTTGAGATAAATTCTCAGCGTTCACATCTGTTCTACAAAAACCAATCTTATCAGCTGTTACAGCAGGACTAACACCTTGCTTATACCATGTCTGCTTTGGTGTGCTAGTACAAGCGCTCATAAGTAAAGTAACGGAAATCACCGCTACAATTTGATTAACTCTGTTCATAAGGACAAACCTACATAAGTTTATAAATTAATATTGCTAGATTATCACAAAACAGTTAACTTAATAAACCATAAAGGTTGAGAGGCTAGTCAATCACTATTGATAAGCGAGTTATTAGCTTTAGGAAACGTACAAATTCAGCTCGTAGAGCAGTTGAAGACGTATCAGAGCACGATAATACCGCCCGACTATCTAGAGAGCGATACAGTGAAATTAGAGGACAGACTGAGCGAATTAGTGAACGCACAGATCAAAATAAAGCAGTCGCAAACGAAAATAACCGGCTCACAAACAGAAATACAGACTGAGGTGAAGAAATTAAACAGATTGCTGAGCAAGTTAGAGAAATTATAAAAGCGAAAGAGCAAGAGGTTAAGAGTGCTAGAGTGCCCACAAGATCACGATCTTCAAGTATGGGACGTTAGCTAAGACAAAAAATTCGGTTTAGAGTGATTCCTTAATTACAGTCTAAATAGGGTAGTCTGTTAATCATTTTCGATGGGTTCAGAAGTGTCACAGACTGATTCTAGTACGATATTTAATGGAGCTTTACTCAATGTGTAAAGCTCCATTAAATATCGTACTAGAGAATACCAAACTCATATAATCGTGCTCTTAGTTATTTTTCTGGCCAGCAACCATATCGGGTGAAAATTGAGCAGATATTGGTTTTACCCAAATAACTTGTGGGTCAAGGTGAGTAGTTTCATCAGCTATTCTTGATTGCATGATAGCTAACGTCTCTACAGTCTTAAGAATGCTGCTTTCATCAATCGTTGTATTTGACAATATAATTCCGCTATTGCCTTTAAGCCTAATACCAATCGTGTCAACATGCATGTATCCTTGCACTTTATTTGACTTTGCGGCCAAACCTAGAGGGATTAAACCACCCAAGTTAACATTATTTTTATTTGTAGTAATGTTCGCAGTTAGCCTTAAACCCACACCTACTCTTACATCTCCAATCTTGTGAGGTTTTGTCGATAGGCCTATTGCTGTACTAAACTCAGTATAAGAAGAGTCTATAACATCATCTACAATGTAAGCAGTGTAATCCATGATAACTTTATAATTACCTTTATCTCGTGTTAGGGTTCCAGGTAAATAAGTGATTGTTCCATTTGATTCGACCTTACTTACACTAATTTCAGCTCTTGTATTACTGAGTAATTCCATTATTTGTTTGTGTTCTAATTCAGCCCAATGTTTGGTAACAATTTTTCTTTCTATGGGATTCTTAGGACTATTATCAAAAAATGTTATTTTTGGTGACCTTAGGGGAGGATCCATAATTACCCATGCTTCATTGGATTTTACGAGCATGCTTAAGTCTTTTATTGGCATTTGTACTGATTTCACTCCAGGATAGAATGCGCTCATACTTTCTATTGAAAGGGTCTCATATTTTGATGTATCCCCCACACTTGTCTTTAAATTTGAATTTGTTGTCGCGCAACTAATTAAAAATAGCGGTAGAACAATGATTAAGTAGAGACTATTATTTTTAACTAGTTTTATATCTATATAGCTCATGACAATCTCCTTATGTTAAAGGTAGTTCATGTAACTATAAGACAATATAAAGATAGGATTCAGTCACATGGTCTAAGCTAAGTATATACTTAAAATTTTTATCAAAAATACTTATTTATCAATCACTCAAGCAAGCAATCAATTACAAGTTGTAATAAAATTTGTAATTAATATTATCAAAAATGACTTTTATTTCTATAAATTAAAAATGAAATTGAGAGTGATTTATCTAATCTAAGTATGGATATGTAATACGACGTGATTACAAATTTTTAAAGCGATGTACACCTTAAATGGCGTGGCTTTACGAGGAAATTGCTAATTGACGAAACAATAGTGAGAGCGTAAACTCAAGTGCTAGAAACGATTAACCCCCAATGCTTGCAGGCATCGGGGGTTAGATGAATTTTAATCTGTGTCAGCAGATATAAAACCCAACATATTCGAATGGTTATTTTATATCAGCAGGCGCACCAACACAAGTGTGCGTGATGTTAATACTACCTGAAATATACGAAAACCTCCCTCATAAGCCTTATTGTACCGATGATTTGGGCATTCTTGCCATTCGTCCAAAGCAAATAGCCGTCAAAATGCGGTACATCCAGCATAACCCCCCTTGTATGACCCACCTCATTTGCTTAGACATTGATCATAAGCATGGCGCAATGCGTTGGGCAGAAGAACACCTACCACCGCCACGGTGGACAAGCCAAAACCCCTCAAACGGACACGCTCATATTGTCTATGAGCTAAAAACACCTGTTTGCACCAGTGAGCATGGCAGCCGTAAAGCCTTAGCCTATCTTGCTAAGATACAAGCAGGGCTTGTCAGAGAGACGAGAGCAGACGTCGGCTACACAAATTTCATCACCAAAAATCCGATGCACGAGCATTGGCGTACCGAAGTATGGACAAAAGAAGCCTATGAGCTAAATTATCTAGCAGAATTTGTTGATCTTAGACCATTAACGAACACAGAGAAAGAATACGGACTTGGCAGAAACTGCACTCTGTTCGATACCGTTCGCCATTGGGCCTATTCTGCGATTAGAGAGCATCGAGGGAAGACTTGGGAGCAATGGTATAACTCAGTACTTAAATACGCTCAAAACGTAAATATGATGTTTTCAGAGCCATTACCTTACTCAGAAATCAAAGCTACTGCTAAAAGCATTGCTAAATTTTGCTGGAAGCGTGATGGGTATCACTATAATGAGTTTATCTACCGGCAAGCACTCAAAGGTAGTAAAGGAGGCAAGGTATCTAAACGTAAGCCTGTAGCCACGTCAGAACAATCCATGAAGCCTTGGGAAAACTTAGGTATTTCGAGAAGAACTTACTATAATCATAAGAAACTAGGCAAGCTTTAAAAAGTTGCACTGGATAAGCCTAAATCAGATAACAGCCTTTTGAAGGTTGCTATCTGATTTAAATTTGTTTCTACGGTGTTCCCACTTTAGGCTCAAGAAAAAGGCCCCCTATATGAGGAGGCCTTTTTCTTTTCTTACATTTTTAAGCCATAGCAACAGCAAAGTTTAGCTCTTTACCTAAAGCTTTGAAAGCTTTCTCGACTGTATCTATTTTCGTACTATGCTCTAGGTTAACGATTCTAGTCACTTGTTGCGGTCGAATACCCATCAGTTTGGCTAGTTCAGCTTGGCTCATACGACTCTCTAATAAAGCATTTAAAAGCATAACCTTTGTTGCTGCGCTTGCAGGTAGGCTGATACTTACCTCATCTTTTTGGGGTTTGGTAGGTAATGGTACCTGACGATTATCTTCGAAGTAGAAATCCATTGCTGTAAGTAAGGCGTCTTCTGCCATTTCGACTGCTTCCTCATAGGTATCACCCTGAGTAATAGCTTCTGGAATATCTCTAAAAGTTACGACAAAACCATCTTCGTCTTTTATAAACTTCGCTGCATATTTCATGATGTTAGCTCCACCTAAAATCAATTATTTAATCTTGATAATCCTAATTATCGTAGATTAAATAGTTGTCCTTAGTTTAGTAACGTCTGTTTAGTATTTTCTCTCTGTCTATTAGTGTTCTAATACTTACAGGAAGATTCTATGTATTCTCCTTATAGAGAAATTACCTTAAGACATAATCCTTGGTTGGTTTGTTGATTGTTGGTTGTTTTAGACTTTGACAGATGATTCCTGCACAAGTCATCTTTAGTGCCACTCTCTGATAATAATTAAGGTTTTTGTTAAGTTGCTATATTTGTGTGGTATTACATCCCATTGAAGGCTAATTCCCAATGGGATGTATAACAATCACATAATACCTAGTTGCTTCCTTATTTCCTTGACCATGATTTTTCTAATTTCATTATGTCTTGGTATGGTTGTTTGCTTGCCGTTCAAATAAACTTTTTGATGTTTACCGCCTTCTTCAAACGTAGCGCCTAGCTCTTTGAGCTCTTTAACAAAATCTAATCTTTTCAAATTACCTCCTTTATTATCATAATGTATTATAAACATTTTTGATGATAAAGTAAACATTAATGTTTATAATACGTTGTTACAATAGGTAAGTTGTTTCAGAAAAACAAAAGACTACGACTAATTTTTCATATATCTGTTAATTTTAAATTAGCCAGCATATACCGTGGGTACAATATCCACTACGTTACTATTGACCCAAGGCATACTGGTAAGGGGAAGCCCCTTAACCCCAACCCCTCAGAAAAAGCCGTGAGGGGGTAAAAAACAACCGCTAGAGCGAGGCGAACATGGCAAGGACGAAATGGCTCAAAATAAGAGTTTCTGATCAAGAGATTGCAGACATTAAAAAGCGTGCAGGTCAGCACGATATGTCTAACTACGTTCGCGGATTGGTACTCGATCAGCCGGTCGCCGCGCCTGAACCAAAGCACAAAAAAATCGTACACAGTGCCGACCCCGAATTGGTGCGAGCCATCAATCGCATTGGTATCAACATCAACCAAATAGCCAAGCAAACCAACACAGGGCAAGAAGTCGGTAACTCCGTATTGATGGCCTTACTCAACTTGCAAACCACGCTAGACAACGCACTAGCATCGAGCATGCCTGATGATCGTTAAATTCTTCACTCGCGGCACTGGTGGCAGCAAAGGCGTGTTTGATTATTTGCTCAAGGACAAGGAGCAGCCAGACGGCAAACGGATTGGTGCAGAAGTCTTGAGGGGTGATATAGACAACCAAGCCTTGCTCATTGATAGCCTCGATTTCAAGCAAAAATACACCAGTGGTTGCTTATCGTTCACCGAGACAGCTGATGAAGTCACCCAATCACAGAAGAATGCCTTGATGGACAGCTTTGAGCAGACCATTCGATCAGGGCTAGACGTTGATAGGGTAAGCGTTAGCTGGATTGAGCATCGAGACAAAGGCCGATTAGAGCTGAACTTTGTCTTTGCTAATGTTGATTTAGAACACGGCAGAGCATTTCAGCCCTATGTTCATAACGTTGATAAGCGCAGAGTGAACGCATGGAAAGACATGCAAAATATTGAGCATGGTTTTACCGACCCAAACGACCCAGCCAATAAGCGATTAATGGCGCAGCGTGACAACTTACCAAGAGACGTCAAAGAGGTTAGACAAGCCATTACTGACGGATTAAAAACGTTAGTGGTTGAAGGCGTGATCACCAATCGTGACGATGTTATCCAAGCCCTTACTGATGGTGGATTTGAGATAGCAAGAGAGACGGACAAAGCAATTTCTATCAAGAACCCAGCAGGGAAAAGAAATATTAGGCTGACAGGCGGATTATATGAGCGAGATTTTAACTTTAGCAGCGAAGTTCAAAACACAATCGAGCGCACAGGCGAAGACTATCGAGCAAGAAGTACAGAACGCTACGACGCAGCTAAACAGCTTTATGACAGCGAAATTGATCGAAAGCGAAACTATCATCAAGCAAGGCATGGAAAGCCTAGACACCAGCAACGAGCAATTGCTAACAATGTTAGCAAAGCATCAAACCGATATGTCTACAGCCCTCGAAACCTATATGAACAACGTCCAAGCCCATACCACCGAGCATTTAAACCAGTTCGCAGAAGAGATGGAAAGGACGATAGAAGCCTACACACAGCACATCAAACAACTGATAACGCAGCGAGAAGACAGAATAGCGCAGGTCATCAAGTCAGAAATGAAAAAATGGCTGATAGTTACCAGTTTTGGCGCACTCATGGTATTGGTGTTGGGCATGCTCATAGGGGCAGCGTTGGTCAACAAGTTCTCAAAACCGACCTATATCAATTCACCGCAGCAGCCACAGTCACAACCGCAGATCGACTACAGTCAGAGGTAAGTCATGGACAAGAGACTACTAGAGCAAGTACAGCAAGCCCTACAAGCTCAGCAGGACACGATCAAACGTCAAGAGCAGATGCTAGAAGACCAAGAGCGATACACACAGCAGCAGCTACGCAAGAAAAACCAAGATATAGCCGAATTGACAGCCTCATTGAACAAATTGGTGCAGACGAAGACGCAAGAGCTGGAACGATTGCCGATGTTGTTCAAGCAGTTGAAAGATTCAATGACAGAACAAACAAGCGTGTTCAGTGGTTGGGTACAGCATCGGAAACAGCACGCAACAACGCAAGCAACGTTGATAAGCGAGTTGCTGGCATTAGGAAACGTACAGATGCAGCTCGTAGCGCAATTGAAGGCGTATCAGAGCACGATAACACCGCTCGATTATCTAAAGAGCGATACGATGCAATTAGAGAGCGATACCGTGAAGTTAGAGGACGAATTGAGGGAATTAGTGAACGCACAGATCAAAATAGAGCAATCACAAACGAAAATAACCGGCTCACAGGCAGAAATGCAGAAGGAAGTGAAGGAATTAAACAGGTTGCTGAGCAAGTTAGAGAAGTGATAAAAGTCAAAGAACAAGAACTTGAGCGTGCTAGAGCGCCTACAAGGTCACGATCTCCGAGTATGGGTCGATAGCTAAGGCAGAAAAGAATAAAGTAAACACTGAGGCTATAGTTCGGAGCCCATCCCAGATTCTGTGTAACTGCCATTTAGATTAAATGCTTGCTGATACGATCATCAAACATAATCATAAAGCGATTCACAGCAGACGTCCAATTACGGATTGGTATCGACCACTCAAGCTCAGTTCTGTCAGTATAACTCACTTTTGATAGTATCTTTAAAAAGGTAAAGCAGACATATGTAAGACCCAAGACGCAATATCCAAATTACGTGAATTGCTGTATTTATATGGTTGATATACTACGCTCATAGAACCCGAATCAGCAATTCTAATGTATTCACTTGGAATAGCAACTGACCACATACGTTTGGCACTTACATCTGGGGTGCTATCTCTAACCGTCATGAATATAATCTTTCCGTAAAGAGGCTTCTTTCTTGCATTTACATGAATTAAAACATCAATAGCTTTGTCTTTCATAAAATATGGAAGGCTTTCATAATCGCCGTCGTATATTGATGTCGGAAATACCGTACCAGGAGTGTCTAAATTTCCATCGCCAATAAGCGTAGCATCGTAAAATTTTGGGGGTGTAGTAGGAGTGTTGGGTGTCATTTTCCAGTTAAGACCTACTGCTTCAATACGTACGTTATCAGTGAATAGAACTGCATATTTTGGAGCTGTAGCTAGCTTTGGTTCCGGTGGTGCTGGTGCTGGTGTTGTTGTTGCGCAACTACTCATAAAAAGTGCACTACTAATGGCGATGCTTAATGTCATAGTTTTGTACATTATGTTCATTGCGACTTCTCCGTCTATTAAAATATTAAAAATTTATTGATGCATCAATTACTTTACTCTTCGACATGGAAGCATTTTTGAGTTTGTACCATGGTTCTGTCTTACTAACCGCACATTGTACTTGCACAAATGCACCACCTATTCTAGCAGCATCGCTATCTCCACCTATTCTAGCAGCATCGCTATCTCCACCTATTCTAGCAGCATCGCTATCTCCACCTATTCTAGCAGTATCACTATCTCCGCCTATTCTAGCAGCAT
>NZ_JASDCR010000034.1:0-6792 GCF_030407795.1 Psychrobacter sp. APC 3279
AAGAACATTTTCACCTCTATTTAAAGGAATGTGAGTGGCGTTTTAATCACAGTGACCCAAAGTCGCAATTACTACAATTAAAACAATGGGTTAAACAGGGTTTGAACTAGTTATCTAGGACAGCCCCTTATTTTTTTTGCTTACAATTAAGTCTTAGTTTCTACAAAATTTATATTTTATAAGACTGGTTACTCATCATTTTCAAAACTGACGCCTTGATAGTACTCTGGCGTTAGATTGATAAAGCGAGTAAATTGACCTTCAAAGCCCAAACGTACGGTGCCAATAGGGCCATTACGTTGTTTACCAATAACGATTTCCGCCACGCCTTTGTGGTCTGAGTTTTCATTATAAACCTCATCACGATAGATGAACATAATCAAATCGGCATCCTGCTCAATCGCACCAGATTCACGTAGATCCGACATAATCGGGCGTTTATTTGGACGGTTTTCTAGACTGCGGTTAAGCTGTGATAAGGCAATCACGGGACATTCAAGCTCACGTGCGAGCGCCTTTAGACTGCGAGAAATCTCAGAAATCTCGCCAACACGGTTACCATCTAGACTGGGTACTTTCATCAGCTGAAGATAATCGACCACGATAGCACCCAAGCGACCGTCATGGTTTTTGGCGATGCGTCTGCAGCGTGAGCGCATTTCAGACGGCGGTAGGGCAGTACTGTCATCAATATAAAGGTGCTTTGATTGTAGATGTTGAATGGCATTCATCATTTTTGCCCATTCGTCTTCATTCATTTGCCCCGAACGCAGATGTGTTTGGTTAATCGCACCCCAAGAAGACAGCAAACGCATGACGATTGATTCAGCAGGCATCTCCATCGAAAACACCACAACTGGCAAATCCTCATTGAATAAAATTCCTTCTGCTAAGTTCATCGCAAAAGTGGTTTTACCCATAGAAGGACGCGCAGCGACAATAATCAGATCACCCGCTTGCAGGCCTTGAGTCTTGTTGTTGAGCTCGACAAATGGCGTTTGTAAACCAATCATGCCGTCAGGGTTTGATTTGAGTTCTTGAATCTTATCGATGACGTTGGTCAGTACAGAGGTAATACCGACAGGTCCACGCTGTTCGGCGCGTTTATTGTGCTGCTCATTGATACTAAATATTTTGCCCTCGACATTGTCCAAGATATCACTGACACTTTGATCTTTTGGATTGTAGGCAAGCGTCAACATGTCGTTACCTGTGGTGATCAGTTGACGGAGGGTCGACAGCTCACGCACACGCTGCGCATAGGCAGTCAGGTTAAACAAGGTTGCAGGGCTTTGGCTCAAAATATCCGCCAGATAACTGTCACCACCTGCGCCTTTAAGAAGCTTTTGCGCCTCTAACCAGTCGTGTACCATGACCGTATCATAAGGCTCATTCACTGCTGCCAAATGGGCAATGGCATCAAAAATATATTGATGTCGCCCAGCATAAAAGTCATCTTTGGTGACGATATCGGCAATCTTGTCATACGCCTCTTCGATACTCATCAAGGACGCCAGCAGCGCCTTTTCAATATCGATATTGTGCGGCGGTGTTTGATTGAGTAAGTCGTCGGTTTTTTCGGTATCTGCCATGAGTGCCTAATAAGTCAAAAGTCGGTATAGAAAAATCTGTTTGTCGTGTCGTCAAACAAACGCGCCATGCTATCTACGATAGAGGTACCAAAACATGGTCTCACGTATGTCTGTAAATGCTACAATCAGAAGCGAAAGTTTAACACATCTTGGGATTTTTTTAGATACGATGACTAACTAAATCCGAGTGCAAGATGCTTAATATGTTGAGCGCGCTTATGTGAATTTTAGACAGAACCAGCGCTGTAGATGATGATAAGAACAATAAAATAAATAATTCAACTTGAGAGAAGGTGAGCAATATGACTCAGAAAAAGGCCCCGCTATTGATTACCACTGGTGAGCCTGCGGGCATTGGAATGGATGTCGTACTGAGTTTGGCATCAGAGGGAAAGTTGCAAGACTTTGCTCGGCCAATTTGGGTGACTGCTGATGCTAAAGCGATGCAAACTCGCGCAGATGAATTGGTGGCAGCTGGCGTGCTCAAAAGCATACCCAGTTGGCATACTATCAATACAGATATAAATGCCGATAATTTCGATGTTCATTTGGTAGAGCAGATATCAGAGCAAGATATAGACGCTGATAGTGCTTTTATCCTACTGAATATTCCTTGTGCTGCACCTGTGGTCAGTGGTCAGATCAATATTGCTAACTCAGCGATGGTGGCTCAGCAGTTAGATATTGCTCATAAACTGGCAATAAATAATACAGTCGCTGCCATCGTCACTGGGCCGTTACAAAAATCAGCGCTAATAGACGCGGACATTAAACTATTAGATGGCACCATGTTTAGTGGTCATACTGAATTTTTTATGCAGCAAAGTAATCGTGAAAAAGTAGTCATGATGCTTGCGAACCAAGCCATGAAGGTAGCGCTGGTTACCACGCATTTGGCCTTAAAAGACATCCCTGCTGCGATTACAGCGGATAATGTGCGCCAAACGGTGCAGATTGTCATCGATGACATGAGAGAAAAGTTTGGTCTCGCGCAGCCTCGTATTTTAGTTTGCGGCCTCAATCCACATGCAGGCGAGGGCGGGCACTTGGGTAGCGAGGAGATTGACATTATCAATCCTGTGTTGCAAGAATTTATTGATGCAGGTGTCAACATATCAGAGGCGATGCCAGCCGATACGTTATTTACCACTAGACATTTGGCCAATTGTGATGCGGTCATTGCCATGTATCACGATCAAGGGTTGCCAGTATTAAAATCGCACGGTTTTGGCGATACGGTCAATCTAACCTTGGGCTTGCCTTATATTCGTACCTCTGTCGATCATGGTACGGCGCTAGATTTGGCAGGAAGCGGCGGTGCGAGTGCGACCAGTTTATATCAAGCACTAAATATGGCTAATGAGATGGCTGATAAATCACTTATCGATGTACCTGCTGTATAAATCAGTGCTTATAGATATTTTTCACATAGTACTTAATAACTTTAGTAATAGTAATGTCTATCTAAAAAGGCAGCCGCCTAAGACGATCCAGTAAAATTTTTATCGTGTATGACGGGCATTATCTGTCTTAAACACAGGCCCGAAAGCCTAGGATCAGGAACCTAAGATTGTCTGGTCACGGATACCGATTGGTTGACCAGCTCCATGGATCCGAACGAGGTTAAGAATGCGACGTTTGACGCATCGGACCCAACACCGATGCGGGCCATCGTGTCGGCACCTGCCATGCCAGTCGGATCAATGAGGTGCCAGCTCCCTTCAAGATAGACCTCGGCCACGGCATGAAAGTCTTGTGGTGTCACGTCGGGCGCATAGACGCTTGCGAATCTAGCTGGTATCGACGACGCGCGCGCTAGTGTTACGAGAACATGCGCAAAGTCGCGGCATACGCCTTGACGTTGAGCAAAGCTGTCGAGCGCGGTAGTTTGTGCATGGCTCGATCCGGGTACATAGCTAAATGCCGACTCGATCCAGTCGCGCATCGCGGCAATCCGTGCGCCGCCAGCGAGATTGCCAAACTCGGCGTCCACGAAGGCATGGAACTGTTCTGACGGGCAATAGTGAGACGGCATCAAATGCCTGATTGTCTCTCCGGGCAAAAGATGCAGGGGCGTTTGGGACAGTGCCGATATGTCTAAGGCAGGACGGTCAACGGCGATTTCTGCGAGGTAAGTGCAGCTAAAGTCCCCTTCAGCGTGAATCCAAATCCGCTCTCCTATGCCATCATCGGCGGTAACCCGTGAAAAATGCGCAACGTCAGATGTCCAAATCTCGGCTGACCGTACCCGTTGATCCGCAAGATCGGCGGCTTCGATCTGAAGCAAAAGATCCATTGGCTCTGAGAGTCGATAATGGAGTGTGACGTTAAGTTTCAGGATCATATGTGAACTCCCTAAGGGTATTTATTTAGCGAGCTGACGATCGCGTAGGGCTAAACCGCCTCGACTATACCAGAGACTGGCTTACTAGAGTCAGGCAGCAATACCTGACAGGGTTAAATTATCATAATACCGCTTTTCAAACTCAAAAGGTGAAACATAACCAATTGCGTATGGCTCGTCTATCGATAATAATTATTCAAAAACACAGCCTAATTATGAGCTGTGGTATAATTTATCATTATAAAGCTAAAACATTGCTGCTATTACATTATCATTGCCCATTTCTCTTTTATACATTAAGACTCTTTTATGTCCAAAACTTCATTTGATGCTCAAACTATTTCTAACAGCTTACGTGCTGCCAAACATCAGCCGCGTAAACGCTTTGGCCAAAACTTCTTGCATGATACTAGCGTCATTCGCGAAATCGTCGAAAGTATTCGTCTAGAGCGCGATGACAATTTGATCGAGATTGGGCCTGGTATGGGCGCATTGACCGAGCCGTTATTGGCAGAAGTAGATGCAATGACAGTCGTGGAGCTGGATCGCGATTTGGCAGATAGCTTGCGTATTCGTATCGGTGCCAATAGCCATCCAAACTTTGAGATTATCAAAGACAACGCGATGCATGTGGACTACCGTGAGCTATATAGTGAAGAGCGCGGTAAGCTGCGCGTGGTAGGTAACCTGCCGTATAACATCTCAACGCCTATCTTATTTCATCTGCTTAGCTATGCCGATGTGATTCAAGACATGCATTTTATGTTGCAAAAAGAAGTGGTCGAGCGTATTACAGCCGATGTGGGTAGCAAGACCTATGGCCGTTTATCGGTCATCATGCAGTACCATTGTGATACAGATTATTTGCTGACCGTTCCTCGCGGTGCGTTTAATCCACCACCAAAGGTGACTAGTGCCGTGTTCCGCCTGACGCCGCATATCAACAAACCAGTAGTCGCAAATGATGAAGAGCACTTTGCTATCGTCGTGCGTGAGACTTTTAACCATCGTCGCAAGACGCTACGGGCTATCTTTAAAAAATCAACGTTGCTGCCGACATTGAGCGAAGACGATTTTGTGGCTTGTGGTATCGATCCGCAGGCACGACCTGAGACATTAAGCGTCACAGATTTTGTGAACCTAAGCAATCATTCACAACAGCTAGACGTATAATGTATTTTCAATGAATAATAGCATGCTACTAACCGTCAATTATAATGGCGGTTTTTTATGCTTTATTTCTGTGATTAGTGCTTAGGTATTTATTTCTTATCGAGCTGTCTTTAACTATCGTATTTAAATCGTTGAGGTGTTATGAGTTTTCGCCATCAGTATGTTATCGGTGACTTACAGGGTTGCTATGCTGCATATCTACAATTGCTAAAGACACTGGATTTCGATCCTGCCCAAGACAAGTTATGGTTTGCTGGTGATTTGGTAGCACGCGGCGAGGACTCATTGAACACGCTGCGTCATGTCAAAGTGTTGTGTGAGCAAGGCGCTGCGGCAACGGTATTGGGCAATCATGATCTTAATTTGATAGCAGTCTGGCGCGGGGCCGCCAAGCTTAAAAATAAAGACAAAACGGCACCTATCTTTGCTGCGGATGACTGTGATGAGTTGCTCGAATGGTTACGTAGGCAGCCGATATTAGCCTATCCTGATGAGCACACGGTGCTAGTACATGCAGGGATTCCACCGCATTGGAGTATTGAAGCCGCTGCAGGATACGCACAGCAATTAGAAGCTCAGCTGCAAAGCAATTTGGCGCAGCTCGATCAATTGCTGCCGAATCTATATAGCAAAGAAGCGGATGAATGGCATGCAGGTATCGAAGGATTTACCAAGATGCGTGCAATTGCTAATTACTTTACGCGTATGCGCTTGTGTAAGCAGGACGGGTCACTTGAGTTTAGCTTTTCAGCAGGTTTAGATGAGGCTATGCCAACCGATTTTTTGCCTTGGTTTGAGTGGCAAGTACCGCGCACTCGTAAGATACTATTTGGACATTGGGCTGCGCTAAAAGGCGAAATTGATTTGCCACATGCGCGCGCACTCGACGGTGGCTGCGTGTGGGGTAATTATCTATTGGCTTATCGATTGGGTGACGGCAAGGTTTTTACTTCAAGCGCACAGTGCCCGAGTCCATAAAGAGGGTTATAAGCGTCTTAATATATAAGGCTAAATAAATAGTCTGTTATAAGTAGTTCCATTATAGCAGTCTGTTTGAGGTGGTCTGTTAGTAGGTTTAAAAGGTGAAACATCTGGTTCTGTTGGGGTATGCTTAAAACAAAAAGCGGGTAATGATATTCATTCCCCGCTTTTTCAACATTGATTATTGTATACAACAGGGTACTACATAATATGGAACATCGCTTCTGCTTGCATATTATTGTCAAGCGCTTGCACTATAGAGAAGTCCACTGTCATAGCTGTATTGTCAGTTGCTCCTTCAGAGACTGATGTCACATCATTATCAGAAGATGGAGTAGCATTGCTCACATCTGTTTGTTCAAAAATTAATTCATTACTATTCAAATCAAGTAAATCGTCAATGCTAGGTAGCTCTATTTGCTGTGAGTTTGCAAAAATATCTATTTCAGTATTGAATTCATCAACTCTATCGAATGACATCACGCTGCGAGCGCTACTGTAACCCCCATCAGACATAGCTTCTATAGTCGCTCTATCCCAAGCAGTTCCATCGTCGAAATAAATGTTATCAACACTGACCCCTGCTGTCAATCCCGTAGAACTAAACTTGGGAGATTTTAGTTACGCAGCTTGACGATAAAAGTCAAACCACAGCTGTCTTGGCGATTTATAGCCCAAACCCTTTTGAATCCTTGTTTGGTT
>NZ_JASDCR010000035.1:0-4446 GCF_030407795.1 Psychrobacter sp. APC 3279
AATAGAGAGCTGACGATGACCTACTCTCACATGGGCGAACCACACTACCATTGGCGCTACGATGTTTCACTTCTGAGTTCGGGAAGGGATCAGGTGGGGCCATCGCGCTATTGTCGTCAGCAAAGGGGGTTAGATATGAGTCTGTTGTTGTTTTTATTGTTTGACTATAAATGTTTAGTTTATGGTCGATCAACTTGTAACCTAACTGAATCAAGGTTAAAGGTGATATCGAAATGTTCTGTCTGTTTCTATAGCCTGAGCTATACAAGATAGATTAATTAGACTTGTATACAAACCACTTGGGTGTTGTATGGTCAAGCCAAACGAGCAATTAGTACAGGTTAGCTACACGCATCGCTGCGCTTCCACACCCTGCCTATCAACGTCCTAGTCTTGAACGGCTCTTTAGGGAAATCTAATCTTGAGGTGGGCTTCCCGCTTAGATGCTTTCAGCGGTTATCCCATCCGAACGTAGCTACCGGGCAATGCCACTGGCGTGACAACCCGAACACCAGAGGTTCGTCCACTCTGGTCCTCTCGTACTAGGAGCAGATCCTCTCAAATTTCCAACGCCCACGGTAGATAGGGACCGAACTGTCTCACGACGTTCTAAACCCAGCTCGCGTACCTCTTTAAATGGCGAACAGCCATACCCTTAGGACCTGCTTCAGCCCTAGGATGAGATGAGCCGACATCGAGGTGCCAAACACCGCCGTCGATATGAACTCTTGGGCGGTATCAGCCTGTTATCCCCAGAGTACCTTTTATCCGTTGAGCGATGGCCCTTCCATACAGAACCACCGGATCACTAAGACCTACTTTCGTACCTGCTCGACTTGTGGGTCTCGCAGTTAAGCGCGCTTTTGCCTTTATACTCTACGACCGATTTCCGACCGGTCTGAGCGCACCTTCGTACTCCTCCGTTACTCTTTAGGAGGAGACCGCCCCAGTCAAACTACCCACCATACATTGTCCTCGGTATTGTTATACCTGAGTTAGAACCCCAACATGACCAGGGTGGTATTTCAAGATTGGCTCCACCAAGACTAGCGTCTCGGCTTCAAAGCCTCCCACCTATCCTGCACAAGTCAGGTCAAAGTTCAATGTAAAGCTGTAGTAAAGGTTCACGGGGTCTTTCCGTCTAGCCGCGGGTACACAGCATCTTCACTGCGATTTCGATTTCACTGAGTCTCTGCTGGAGACAGCGCTGCCATCATTATGTCATTCGTGCAGGTCGGAACTTACCCGACAAGGAATTTCGCTACCTTAGGACCGTTATAGTTACGGCCGCCGTTTACTGGGGCTTCGATCAAGAGCTTCGCTTACGCTAACCCCATCAATTAACCTTCCAGCACCGGGCAGACATCACACCCTATACGTCCACTTTCGTGTTTGCAGAGTGCTGTGTTTTTAATAAACAGTTGCAGCAGCCTGGTATCTGCGACTGCCAACAGCTCAAGGAGCAAGTCCTATCACCATCAACAGCGTACCTTCTCCCGAAGTTACGGTACCATTTTGCCTAGTTCCTTCAGCAGAGTTCTCTCAAGCGCCTTGGTATTCTCTACCTGATCACCTGTGTCGGTTTAGGGTACGATTCGTTTATAACTATTGCTTAGAAGCTTTTCCTGGAAGCATGGTATTTGCCACTTCGCTGTACAAGTACAGCTTGCTATCAGATCTCGGTATAAAATAGCCCGGATTTACCTAAGCTATAAACCTACATCCTTTCACCTGGACAACCAACGCCAGGCTGACATAACCTTCTCCGTCCCTCCATCGCATTATAAACAAGTATCGGAATATTAACCGATTTCCCATCGACTACGCCTTTCGGCCTCGCCTTAGGGGTCGACTCACCCAGCCCCGATTAACGTTGGACTGGAACCCTTGATCTTCCGGCGTGCGAGCTTTTCACTCGCATTATCGTTACTCACGTCAGCATTCGCTCTTGTGATACCTCCAGCATGCTTTACAACACACCTTCACAGGCTTACACAACGCTCCCCTACCACTTGAAAACAAATTCAAATCCGCAGCTTCGGCTCCTAGTTTGAGCCCCGTTACATCTTCCGCGCGGGCCGACTCGACTAGTGAGCTATTACGCTTTCTTTAAAGGATGGCTGCTTCTAAGCCAACCTCCTAGCTGTCTATGCCTTCCCACCTCGTTTCCCACTTAACTAGGAATTTGGGGCCTTAGCTGGCGGTCTGGGTTGTTTCCCTCTCCACGATGGACGTTAGCACCCACCGTGTGTCTCCCGGATATCACTCATCGGTATTCGGAGTTTGCATCGGTTTGGTAAGTCGGTATGACCCCCTAGCCGAAACAGTGCTCTACCCCCAATGGTGTTCGTCCGAGGCGCTACCTAAATAGCTTTCGGGGAGAACCAGCTATCACCGAGTTTGATTAGCCTTTCACCCCTATCCACAAGTCATCCCCTGGCTTTTCAACGACAGTGGGTTCGGTCCTCCGGTGCCTGTTACGGCACTTTCAACCTGCTCATGGATAGATCACTCGGTTTCGGGTCTATACCCTGCAACTAAACGCCCTATTAAGACTCGGTTTCCCTACGGCTCCCCTAAACGGTTAACCTTGCTACAGAATATAAGTCGCTGACCCATTATACAAAAGGTACGCGGTCACCCAACAAGTGGGCTCCCACTGCTTGTACGCACACGGTTTCAGGTTCTATTTCACTCCCCTCACAGGGGTTCTTTTCGCCTTTCCCTCACGGTACTGGTTCACTATCGGTCAGTCAGGAGTATTTAGCCTTGGAGGATGGTCCCCCCATCTTCAAACAGGATTTCTCGTGCCCCGCTCTACTTAATATGTTAATGCTAATGTTTCGAATACAGGACTATCACCTACTACGGTCAGCTTTCCCACGCTGTTCTTCTACATTAGTACTAATCGGCTTCTCCCCGTTCGCTCGCCGCTACTAGGGGAATCTCAATTGATGTCTATTCCTAAGGGTACTGAGATGTTTCACTTCCCCTCGTTCGCTTCCTAATAAATTAGGATACCTACCTTATGGTAAGTGGGTTTCCCCATTCAGAAATCTCCGGATCACAGGATATTGCCGCCTCCCCGAAGCTTATCGCAGGCTGTCACGTCTTTCATCGCCTCTGACTGCCAAGGCATCCACCATGTGCGCTTCATTACTTGACCATACAACCCCAAGTAGTCTTTCGACTCCAAAGTGTCATACAATCTAATTATGATAACGATATCACCTATGTTTATACGCTTGATTCAGTTCTCTTTACTTTTTTTAATAACTCACCCCTGGGATAACAACTGATGTCGTTAAGAGGTGGGTTATTAAGGTTAAGAAGTGCGCGTGAACACGCTCTTCTTAACCCAGACTCATATCTATGTTTTTAAATAGTCTCTATGCTCTCGTCGAGTCACAGATTCTGTATAAAACAGAAAGAAGTAATCTTGTGCAAATCACTTATTTCTATTTAATACCTATTTATTTATTAGCATCTAAAGCTTACTTAACCGTCTTAGTAGTGGTGGAGCCAAACGGAGTCGAACCGTTGACCTCCTGCGTGCAAGGCAGGCGCTCTACCAACTGAGCTATGGCCCCATTGTAAAATGGTGGGTCTAGGTGGACTTGAACCACCGACCCCCGCGTTATCAACACGGTGCTCTAACCAGCTGAGCTACAGACCCTAATACGTTTGTTAAAAACGTAAGCTTAAACTAAAGAACAACTTGTTGTGAATTCTTGCTGACCGAATGCGTCTATAAGGAGGTGATCCAGCCGCAGGTTCCCCTACGGCTACCTTGTTACGACTTCACCCCAGTCATCAACCACACCGTGGTGAACGCCTCCCCGAAGGTTAAGCTATCCACTTCTGGTGCAATCAACTCCCATGGTGTGACGGGCGGTGTGTACAAGGCCCGGGAACGTATTCACCGCGGCATTCTGATCCGCGATTACTAGCGATTCCTACTTCATGGAGTCGAGTTGCAGACTCCAATCTGGACTACGATAGGCTTTTTGAGATTCGCATCACATCGCTGTGTAGCTGCCCTCTGTACCTACCATTGTAGCACGTGTGTAGCCCTGGTCGTAAGGGCCATGATGACTTGACGTCGTCCCCGCCTTCCTCCAGTTTGTCACTGGCAGTATCCTTAGAGTTCCCGGCTTAACCCGCTGGTAACTAAGGACAAGGGTTGCGCTCGTTGCGGGACTTAACCCAACATCTCACGACACGAGCTGACGACAGCCATGCAGCACCTGTATTCTAATTCCCGAAGGCACTCCCGCATCTCTGCAGGATTCTAGATATGTCAAGACCAGGTAAGGTTCTTCGCGTTGCATCGAATTAAACCACATGCTCCACCGCTTGTGCGGGCCCCCGTCAATTCATTTGAGTTTTAACCTTGCGGCCGTACTCCCCAGGCGGTCTACTTATTGCGTTAGCTGCGTCACTAAG
>NZ_JASDCR010000036.1:0-3576 GCF_030407795.1 Psychrobacter sp. APC 3279
CAAAGTTAAAACCAGTGTTTATGACTCTGACTGTCAAGAATGGCGATGATTTGAAAGAACGCTTCAATCATTTGAAGAACTCATTTACCACAATGCAAACTGCGCGGCGAAAATGGTTAAAGCGTGGTAACGGTCATAACGAATTGTGCAAAGCTCACGGTATAGTCTTCGCTTATGAAATAACAAACAAGGGTAAAGGTTGGCATCCACATCTGCATATGGTGCTACTCGTTGATGATTGGATAGACCGTGACAAACTGTCCTCTGAATGGCTAGCTATAACTGGTGATAGTCATGTTGTAGACGTTAGGCGTATTAAACCATCTAAAGTAGAAACAGACTCAATTAAGGGGAATGATGAGCAGCTAAATTATAGTGATGGTTTTATGGAAGTATTTAAGTACGCTATGAAATTTACTGAACTCACTCACCATCAGATATGGATTGCTCATGAGACATTATCTCCTACAGGACGTTTAACACGGCTGCAAGGCTCAATAGGTTTGTTTAGAGGTGTGGAAGTCCCTAAGACCATGACCGATGATGATATTACCGACAATGCTCCCTTTATGCTTATTCTTTACCATTTCCTCAAAAACGCTGGTTACTCTGTTGAGTTCATCAAGGATTGCCCACTCGGTGAAGTTTCTATAGATAACCTACCCGATGCCCTTAGTGAATATAATCAAACTGGTGAAACACTACCTTCCTATATTGTTATTACCAACCCTGAAACAGGAGAGGTGACAAAGGTACTGGAGGCGGATCATGTTTAATAAATTATCAGAAGTAATTGAGTATTATCAGGAATATCACTTAACAAAGAATAAATATAAATATCGTGCTGACAGTTTAATGTTTTTTGATGGATATGACCTGAAAGAATTACGCAAAAGACATGTTAAGGAATATGCAAAACTAAGGCGTGGTACTGTCTCCAATGCGACCATAAACAGAGAAGTAAGTTTTGCGAGGGCTGCAATAAATCGTGTTAATGACGATTGTGAGTTGAAGATAAATAACGTCTTTGAGTGTGTAAAGTTTGTAGAAACAGATTACATTCCTAATTACCTAGACCGTTCACAATATGAACGTTTGCTATTATCTGCTTTAGAGACGAATAACAATGATCTACATGACTTCATAGTGTTGTTGACCATGACTGGATGCAGACCTATTGAGTTACTAACCCTAGAATGGGCAAACGTACACTTGGACAAAAAGCAGTTCATTGTTAGAAATCACTATAGTAAGACTAAGCGCACAATGTACAAATATTTAAATGAGACAGCACTTAGGCTATTTATTGATAGAAAGAAACAAGCTCAAGGAAGGCATGTATTCACTAATCCATCGACTAATCAGAGGTATAAAAGTTTTACCAAAGGTTTCGCACTTTGTAAAAAGAGAGCTAATGTAGACTGTACCATGTACGACTTGCGACATACTTACGCTAGCTGGCTTGTGCAGAAAGGCGTAGGTATTTACACGATAAAAGACTTACTCGGTCATGGTGATATTGAGTCTACAATGCGCTATGCACATTTAGATTACGCACAGTACGTTAATGCTGTAGATCTATTAAATTAAGCAAGCATATGCCGTGGGTACAAACTCACGGCTACTTGTAAGGGGCGAACCCCTTAACCCCAAAAAAACCCTTCCCTGCAATTTCTTTAAAGGCTCATGCTGGAGCCTATTACTACCTACTAGCAGAAGTCCCTTTGCCCTTCAGTTACAGTCTTTTCGATAAGAAACGTTAGAGACCCATCAATTATTAGCCGTTAGCGCGCACAGCGTCTTTTTGCTGTGGGCAAGCGTTAGGCATTAGGTAAATCATTAACTGTCAATAGACCATTGCAAACGCTGCTACAAAGTTATACTATTGTAAGGTTCAGAAAATAAACCATAGAAAACCAAAATATGAAACAAGAGGGTTCATTAAATGAAAGTATCTAAATTCGACCATAAGCAAGAGCCTATAGAGTTTGATGATCGTAGTCACTCTGAGCAGCGTCTATTGATGCTCATAGGTGGTATTAATGGCAAGTATAAATCAGACTATCACGGTATGGAAAAGGCACAGAGTATCCGTTTTTCCTCTACTAATTACCCAAGAGTTAAAGCATTGTCCGATTTGTCTGGTAACAGCATAAACTCTGTTGTTAATGACTTAGTAGAAGTCGCCTACGGTGTTATTCAACAAAACGCTGATGACTCATCTTCGCAAAAACTATCAGATGCTGTCAGTTCAGCTTGGCAAGAATGGGTTGCTGATTATGAATTAAAGGATGCCAAATAATGCTACAGATGACAGGACAAGTCGTTAACACTTTTACGCAAGATGGTGGAAAAGACAAAGACGGTAAAGAGTTTGATGCACGGCATAAAGTGCAGCTCTTGGGAGAGTTTGATTTACCTAACGGAGATATCAAACATGATTTGGTAGATTTGAAGGTTGAAAACTTAGACGATTGGACAGGGTTTAAGGGTCAGCAAATAACTGTTGATATTGGGGTCTACGCTCCAAGCAAGGGCACAGTTATCTATTTTATCAAAAAGGGCTCAAAACCTAAGCGTACAGGGGAATTGATGTGAGCGACGAAAAAGAAGTTTCACCCTACGGTGAAATATATGAAATACAGATCAACGATATGGAACTATACGCTATTGAGCCATTGATTTGTGATGCTATCTGCGCTAATGAGTTAACCATAGCTGATGCTAGACGGAAACTCGGTATTCTTACCGAGGTTTCAGAGCAGACCGAAATGCTGTCAACGATACAACAGTGTGAAGGCAAAAATGTAATATTCAAAGGTGTGCTAGATCAACTTGGCATGCCTTGGGAGCGTTAGCCGTGCCAAAGTATTATTCGTTATTGTGGTTCGAGTAGGCGGAGGTACGACAACGCCGAGTACCACAATAACGAATATACGAGGGCGCGATATAGCCGTCAGGAAGGGCGGTTTTTCTTTCACTTGATACTATGGAATTAAAGTGTACCCACTTTTTAAGGATTGACTAAATGAAGGACAATAAAAAACCCCGTAATGATGTGCTTTTGGCGGAGCAGGCATCAGAACAGGGTCAGGATATAGCTGTGGATAGCAACGCTAAACACAGGGCTAGAATAACACGATTTGGACATTTGCGCCAGCAATCAAAGGATATGTCGAATTGGTTGTACACACAGAATGACGAATGTTTAGCTCTCGAAACTCCTATGGGCGATTTGATGGCTGCCCGCTTTGGTCATTTCGCTCGTACCCTTTCTGGGTGTGCCAATTATCTATTGTTTAAGCATTATTACACACTAGACAAGTATAAGTTAGCCAGTCTTAAAACATGCAAAAAACATATGCTATGCCCTTTTTGTTCAGCAATTAGAGCAAGCAAGCAAGCTAATGCTTATCATGAAAAGATGCTAGTTATTCTTAAAGACAATCCAAAGTTAAAACCAGTGTTTATGACTCTGACTGTCAAGAATGGCGATGATTTGAAAGAACGCTTCAATCATTTGAAGAACTCATTTACCACAATGCAAACTGCGCGGCGAAAATGGTTAAAGCGTGG
>NZ_JASDCR010000037.1:0-3424 GCF_030407795.1 Psychrobacter sp. APC 3279
AATCAGACTAGGATTCAAAAGGGTTTGGGCTATAAAACGCCAAGACAAGTGTGGTTTGACTTTTATCGTCAAGCTGCGTAACTAAAATCTCCCAAGTTTAGTTCTACGGGATTGACAGCAGGGGTCAATCAGCTGAAACAGCTGATGTGTTATTTAGTCTAAATAACGACTTTGGTGCGCTCGCATTAAAATTGACATCCGATCAGATTGACTCTATAAAATCATTTACGAATTGGTTTGGCACAACCGGTCAGCAGCTCCTTTTTGACCAAGTCCAGATGCCAAATACGACAACTCGTAGGTTTCAGGTAGAAGAGCAAAGGCAGTCTTTAGTACATTCTATTGCTAAGCTTGAACGGCAGATTAAAGACGATGAAAGTAATAGAACAACGCTCCTCAATGCAACTAATGATGCTAGTGGTGCTTCACGTCAGCAAAGCTTAGAAGAACTTAAAAAAGAAATAGTTACCCTTAACGAGCAGATTGATGCTTTAGAGCGCTATAAGATTAGCCTAAAAGATATTGAAAATGATAAGCAACAGCTCGAAGAAAAAGTAGATTTAAAGTCAGAGCTATCTGAACAACTGGAAATACTTGGGAAAGAAAAAGATCAAGCAGCTCATGAATTGAACAGTATTCTTAGTCAGCGACAAGAACTCGAAAATCAGCAGGATAATTTTGAGCATTATACTAATAGCTTAAATCAAGTAACTACAAGCATAGGTGCAACCCACTATAGCGAAAATGAGATTTCAGAGATTATAGCAGCCTATACCCAAAGGCACGATGAGTCACTCCGCTTAGATATGCGCACTATTAATGACTTAACTCAGCAAAATAACGCTCATACCCGTGATTATAGTGAACTTAAAAATAAAATTGAGAATTTTATACAAAAGGTACCTAATGACAATGTTGATCAGTTTACTAATATACAAACATTGACCCAATTAAGCGATATTATTGCTACTTATAACAATAGTTTTAGCTCGCTTAATTATCAGATTCAAACACAAGCCAATAATATTAGTAGACATAACCAAATCATCAGCAGTCAACTGCGCGAGATCAGTGACGCCAGCCAAATGCTGACCGACTATGTGGCCGCAATTAATACTGAGCTAAATACACATCAAATATCTAATCTTAAGCAGGTTCGCATTAAGCTACACTGCCATGCAGACTTTGAACACGTTCGCAAGCTACAGAAAAATCATGATATTACCCAAACCGAGCTTATGAGTGATGAATTCTATCGCACTCTAATGGCGTTTATGGAAAAACATGCGAACAAACGAACCAAGCTAATTAAAATGCGCGACATCATTAGTAAAATTAATTTTGAATATATTGATGTCAATGGTGTTTTGACTGATAAATCACAGTCTGGTGGTACTACCAGTACTATTACTGCTTCAATCATTGCTATTTTACTCGGACGAATTTTTATGCAAGGGGCTTCCTTCAAGATGCCTATCGTCATTGATGAAATCGGTGATTTAGATGATGATAACACCAGCACAATTATTGATTGTATTGATAAACACGGTTTTTCAGCATTTTGCGCTACGCCGACCCAACGAGCCTCAGTGTGTCAATCTGTTAAGCGTTGGATACGTGTGGATTACAACGTGTTCCAGCACCCGCCTACGGTAGCAAGCTGTGTACTTAACATTTTGCCTGAATCAGTTGAAGTTTGGGGTAATATAGACGACGACCAAGCACTCCAAATAGAGGCTTTAGCATGATTAACCGTGATGTACTAATTGAAAAGGTACTAGAGTTTAAGTACGATTTTTTTCAATTTATTGATTATATCAACTCACATGACGGTGCCATGGAGTTTCCTTTTACCACTTACGTTCAGTTTTATAATAAGAAAGTTTTATCGCAGGATAACGAATCCCTAAAGAATATTTTGAGTCTAGATAATCTGCTTGCTGGCGGCATTTTTACTCATCACGATAAAGTGAGTGGCATGCTCGTCATGTCAAAGGTAGTATACGATTTACTAGTATTTTTGGATGTATCTCGAAATAAAGAGCTAAGTCATGCTAAGTTTGAATCATTAAGGCAACAAACCGAGCAATCTACCATTAACATCATGCATTGTGAAACTGGCTCTCAAGATTACCGCGATCAACTTAATCTATTTTGGGATTTAATCAGTGAGATTTTAACCACCGTTAAAGAAAATATTCGGGTTTTGCATTATAAGGTAGATGAAGTTGCTAACCAATATGGTCAATTTGAAGCTGGTCAGCAAACGCATTCGATTAATGAATTATATGAGACTGCTCAACAGCTACATCACCGTCACATAAAGCCATGTCTAGAGTTTATCAATCCCGATATACAACTTGTTAATCGTAAAAACTTTGTAGAATCTATTGATGCTTTGATGGATTACTATCGGCAAAGTGGTCATGAATCAATTGCTATCGCTATACGTTATAAATTAACAGCGATTACTTCATACTATAAAGATATTGAATCACTTTCTAATAGACTTTTGACTTACTTGTATAGTTTGGCTGAACAGCGCCGCTATTTCATGGCTATTGAACAAAGATATAATGCATTGATGCAAACCTTTGAGAAGCTTTATCGTCATGGAGGACAAAAGAACCTATATCTCACAGCGGACCTTGAAGATATCAGTGATATGGGCTGTTTTGATGGACTCTCCTCTCACAAGTTAAGTTTTTCTGCTAAATTTGACCGTCACCCTGAAAAAAGCATTCAACAGTTTAAGCACTACTTTGAAGAGATTCAGCAACGACCAATTAAACAAAAAGTTGATATTTCTCATGCTCCAAAAATGCCTGATAAAACGCTACAGAGTCGTAAGAATGATATTTTAAAACATATCGCGTCTCTACCAAAAGAGCAGTTCATCGAAGATATCCATCAATACTTAGACAATTATCTTAAAACGTCGATCAATGAGTATACGCTTGTCGATGTACTGTACGGACTTGAGTTTTACTTGTCACTTATTCCAAAAACAAAAATTAGACAACTGAGTGAACGTCGACGCGTAGAGGACGGGAGTTATTATTGGGAATATCGAGTACTGACTCGGATCAACAATCAAGCTAATCCGCATATGACTGATCTCAAGCTTAAGGAACAAGTAAATGATTGATTTGCACAGTAGTGTTGAGATATATGACCATTTGATGAATGGCCGTATCATAAACAAAAGACGTCTGGGTTCACATGGTGATTTTGAATCAAACCCTATGTTTGAAGAAATCATCAAAAACTTAGAGTTATATAAGAACCAGTATGATATGACCCCTGCTGTCAATCCCGTAGAACTAAACTTGGGAGATTTTAGTTACGCAGCTTGACGATAAAAGTCAAACCACACTTGTCTTGGCGTTTTATAGCCCAAACCCTTTTGAATCCTAGTCTGATT
>NZ_JASDCR010000038.1:0-2794 GCF_030407795.1 Psychrobacter sp. APC 3279
ATCTGGGGCTATTATCAAACCGTGAGACCGCATACTTTCAACAGTTATTTAACACCGCTAGAAAAAGAGAAACGCTACTTTAATAAAAACCTCTTATCAGGTGTCCTAAATTAGTTGACCACTACAATACATACCCACATGTTTTGCTTGGATTATTAGCATAATTCTCACTTAATCTTTCAATTAATTCAAACTTCTGATTGTCTCGGGCAGTTGAATTTTTTGATGCCTCTGGTTGAAACTGTAACGTATCACGCCAGTTCAATTTTAGATGACTAAAGTTAGCAAACTGCTCAGCACCTCTTGCATCTGTGCCTGCCCAACGAAACTCACGACCAGGTGAAAAATTGATTAATCCACCGCCTCTTTCAACACCAATACTATCGTGGACAATCGGGTCAATGACGTTGTCCCATCCTTCTTCCTTAATTAATTTTTCATTAAAATCAATGCCTGCTTTGCCAGCTTCTTGAATTACCCACATTAATGATACGTCTGATAGATCACCTTCCTGATAGCCACCACCAATGTCTGAATGCGCGCCTAAAAAACCACGCTCTAATGGATTTGATGAGTTTGCAAGTTTAACGATTTGTGTTTATATTTTAGATATGAAGCGTATCGGGATACCCAATACCATTTTGGTTAACTTATGTAAAATTTAATGTGTTGAATAGATATTTATTTAGTGCCAGCTAATAGTACCAGAAGCAAAGCTATAACTCTCATCTAATGTAATTGTCATGTCTGGATGGATCACTATAGTCACCCAAAGCTTTGTACTCCAATCAAAAGGATTTAAATAAGACGAAACATCACCATCCTCTGGAATTTTGTACTTATATTTATTCATCAGCTGCTGAGGATAAATAGTATAGGTATGCCACTCTATATTAGCTTTAGATGCTTCTTCATCGGCTATAATCTTCTTATACTTGGGTAGATTAGATAATCTATTATAGTGAGTATCTACTTTTAACTTGTAGGCAGCCTCTGTTTCTTCTGGTTGCTTTGATCTAAAGCCGGGCATAGCAGGATACAGTCTTTCACTCGCTTCAACTGATATCCATTGCCCATACTCAATATTAATAGATTCGGGTAAAGACTCTTTCTTAATCTGGCAGTGCTCACCATAATAAAACATACTTAGAGAAGTATTTGAACATTTGAAATTATTATCTCCCCTGATCAAAACTTGAGGCTTATTCTCATCAAATCCTTGACCACCACTAGGATCAATTTCCAAATAAAACTTTCTATCTAAAGCGAAAGCACTGCTTGCTACGATTAATAACAACAAACTAATGACTATGAGGCGAAAACTTTCAGTAGGCTTTGATAAGTTTAATTTCATTTTTTAACTGTCGCTCCATTAACTTTTAGATTACTAAGACCATAACCTTTATTTTGTAGCCATTGAATATAATCTTTTATCTCTATTGTCTCCTTACTATTTGAACCATCATAGACTATAGTTCTATTTTTCTCACCGTCTATAGTTTTAAGAGCCATAATATCATTTGTCTGATCACATGCGTTCAAAACGTAACCACATCCTATACTTTCATCTTCAAGATACTCTTGTGTCAAACCTTGTATCTGCTGAAACTTATTCCTTCTAAAATTTTTATTACCTGTTTTATAAGTGGGCTGAAATTTTAATGTCTCATTCCAATCTAATTTCAAATGATTAAATTTAGCAAACTGCTGCGCACCTCTTGCATCTGTGCCTGCCCAGCGAAACTCACGTCCAGGTGAGAAATTAATCAGTCCTACACCGCCAATAGACCCTCCTCTTTTAACACCGATACTGTCATGTACGATAGGTCTAGTGACGTTGTCCCATCCTTTTTCCTTAATTAATTTTTCATTAAAATCAATGCCTGCTTTGCCAGCTTCTTGAATTACCCACATTAATGATACGTCTGATAGATCACCTTCCTTATAAGCCCCACCAATATCCGAGTGAGCGCCTAGAAACCCAAGTTCTATACGCTTATTTGTATTAACAGCCTCACTTGCTTTATCAAATATAGAGTAGCCATGAAACTGAGCACGATGCTCGTTGACAGCCACAGCATGAACAACTTTTTTGAACTTATCTGGTATAGATAATGACATGTTGAGAGCTTTCATCTCTGCAACATCATTACTTGTATTTTTACCAAATGCTGGAACAGTATCCCATAACCCCATGAAATTAAAATTAACTTTAAGTCCGCAGCTGCTCGTTAGCCAAGCTTGATTGTAAGTCCATGGCGTATCAATCCATGCTTTTCCTGCCCGGCCATTTTGTCTGTAAGCAGTATATGTTTTGTCTGTACCAGATAATAGCCTTTCTACTTTGCTTGCAAACATGCGAGCGGAAGTGGCACCGCGACTAAAACCTACTATATCTAAGTCCACTGTTATTGGTTTCTTATTACCTTTGTACTGTTGATCTACTTTGGCTAAATATTGTTCTAAATAGCCAATCATAGTATTTACTCTTCTAACTATGGAGAGTCCAAACCCGCCATCGGTTAAATCGCCTTTTTCTCTAGTGTACGGATCTGTCGTAGCAGCACCAGAAATATAAAACGCATTGTTTTTAGCAAATGCACCAAACGCCTTATTTTGTTTAGTTATTTTTGTAATAGCGCCATCAAACATTTTTGGTTCATTCGGATCTGAGCTATGCTGACGAAACCGTACAACTAAACTTGGTAAACTAAGCGTATTAACTGGAGTTTACCATGACCAAGAAAGTAAGAACCTACAGTGACGAATTTAAAGCAGAAGCCGTTAAGAAAAT
>NZ_JASDCR010000039.1:0-1269 GCF_030407795.1 Psychrobacter sp. APC 3279
TTGTAGTGGCATAATAAAATTGGACAGTCTATAAGGGGTTATACTAACTCAAAGAGGAAAACTAGTATGACTACCAAACGCAGAGAATACACCCGAGAATTCAAACTTGAAGCTATCAGCTTAGTCATTGATCACAAGCGTAAGATAGCAGAAGTGGCAGAGTCACTAGGGATTGGCACATCAACCCTAGACAACTGGGTACGCAAGTATCGACAAGAGAAGCAAGGCGTTGCACCAACCCAAGGACTGGCGTTAACTGATGAACAGCGAGAGCTACAAGAGCTGCGTAAACAGGTTAAGCGTTTGACTATGGAGCGTGACATACTAAAAAAGGCTTCAGCTCTGCTAGCCTTGGACAGTCTGAGCGACTATCGCTAATTAAGACTCTAGCAGAGCAAGATAAACGACTGAGCAAGCGTAAGCTATGTCACCTGTTTGATGTCGTCAGAAGCAGCTACTACTATGGCATGCAGACTAAGCCTATTGACGTTGAACGTATCAAACTAAAAGCCTTGATACGTCAAATATTCAATGACTCCAAACAATCAGCTGGGGCTCGCACCATTGTCGCCATTCTGTGGAATGAGCACAGTATTAAGCTAACACGTTACTTAGCTGCCAAGATTATGAAGCAAATGAATCTGGTCAGTTGCCAGCTCAAGACCCACAAATACAAGCACGCTGATCAGGAACATAAAACCCATGACAACCTTTTAAAACGCAGATTTAGCCCAACGGCGCCCAATCAAGTTTGGACGGGGGATGTGACCTACATCCGTATTAAAGGCGGCTGGTGCTATTTAGCTATCGTTTTAGATTTATATGCTCGGCGTGTGGTGGGATTTGCTGTATCAGATTCGCCTGACAGTATGCTGACAACCAAAGCGCTGCAGATGGCGTATCAGACTAGACTTAAACCAATTGGTGTGTTATTTCACTCTGATCAGGGCACCCATTACACCAGTAAGATATTCGCTGAATCCGTGGCCAGTTGTAATGGCATGACGCAAAGTATGAGTCGAAAAGGTAACTGTTGGGATAATGCCCCAACAGAACGATTCTTTAGAAGCTTCAAAACGGAGTGGATGCCAAAAGGTGGTTATGAGAATATCGCTGAGGCATCAAATGCCATCAGTGATTATATCTGGGGCTATTATCAAACCGTGAGACCGCATACTTTCAACAGTTATTTAACACCGCTAGAAAAAGAGAAACGCTACTTTAATAAAAACCTCTTATCAGGTGTCCTAAATTAGTTGACCACTACAA